>JANNHC010000554.1:0-7366 GCA_031404215.1 Acidobacteriota bacterium | reverse complement strand
GTTCGTATTTGATGAATTCGAGCATGGCGTATTTCGGCGGAACCGGCGCGGTTTGCGCCTGGGTGACGGGCGGCGGCATGAACTGGCACTCGAGGAGTAGTGCCGGTTTCCCGTTTCCAGTTCGGACACCGGGAACCGGCGGCGGCCACTGTGAACCGGCGACGGGCTACTGGCTATGAAAGTATTCACCGACTATCTCTGGTTCAACACGACGACGCGCCAGGAATTCGTGCGCATCACCGATCAGATTGCGGCGATCGTGAAGAAGAGCGGCGTCGTGGACGGCATGGCCCTGGTGTCCGCGATGCACATCACGTCGGGCGTGTACGTGAACGACTGGGAGGACGGGCTGATCGAGGATTTCCAGGTCTGGCTGGAACAGCTGGCGCCTGCGGGGCTGCCCTATAAACATCACCAGACCGGCGAGGACAATGCGGACGCCCATTTGAAACGCACCATCATGGGGCACCAGGTGATCGTGCCTGTCACCGGCGGCGCGCTCGATCTCGGGCCGTGGGAACAGGTCTTCTATGCGGAATTCGATGGCCGCCGCAAGAAGCGCGTCGTCGTCAAGGTGATGGGGGCGTGATCGAATAGGATGCAGCAGGAGACTGGGTGCCGGGGGGCGAGGAGTGCCTCGGGTGCTGGGAGCTGCAAGCTCAGGAGCTGAGTGACTCATGCCATTATCCCGCGACGCGGCCTGGGCGTTGATGACCCAATACACGCAGAGCGAGAGCCTGCGAAAGCACATGCTGGCGGTCGAGGCGTCGGTCCGCGGCTACGCGCGGCTGTGGAACGAGCCGGAGGAAGACTGGGCCGTGGTGGCGCTCCTGCACGACTTCGATTACGAGCGCTGGCCCGACCAGGAGAACCATCCGTATCGCGGTGTCGAGATTCTGAAGGGGCAGGGCTATCCCGAGTGGGTGACGCGCGCGATTCTGTCGCATGCGGAGTATTCCGGCGTGCCGCGCGAGTCGCGGCTGGAGCATGCGCTCTTTGCGTGCGACGAGATGTCCGGCTTCATCACCGCCTGTTCGCTCGTGCGCCCCTCGAAGAGCATTCTCGATCTGGAAGCGTCGTCTGTCACCAGGCGAATGAAGGACAAGGCGTTCGCTCGCGCCGTGAGTCGGGACGATCTCCGCAAGGGGGCCGACGAGGTCGGTCTTCCGCTCGATCAGCACATCGCGAACGTGATTGCGTCCATGCGCGAGCGCGCCGAAGCGCTCGGGTTGCGGGGAACGCTGTGATTCCGCGAACCGTATAGGCTAGTGGCCTGTATCCGTCAGTTGCCATGCGCATGTCGGAGCGCGGCGCCGCCTGGCAAGGCGCGACGATTCCAGAATACCGACTGTATGTGAAGGGGAGGACCGCAGTCAGGCGGGAGGCCCCGCCCGAAGGCCGCTTTACAAATGACGGATACAGGCCACTAAGATTTGGATACCAGCAACGTCATCGCCACACGCGAGCCGCGGACCGCCCACACGGATACGCCGGTGGTCCACCTCGACGCCGTGACCGTCATCTACGGCGCCAATCGTGCGCTGAAAGACGTGTCCGCCCGCTTCAATGCCGGTGCGGTCGGCCTGCTGGGCCCGAACGGGGCCGGCAAGAGCACGATGCTCAAGGCGCTGCTTGGCTTCATCAAACCGACCTCGGGGCGAATGACGGTCCTCGGGCTCGACGTGGCGCAGCGCCCGATGGCGATCCGCGCGCGGATCGGCTACATGCCGGAGAGCGACGCGCACATTCCCGGCATGAACGCCGTGTCGTTTGTCGCGTACTGCGGCCAGCTTGCGGGGCTTCCGGCCGTGGACGCGATGCAGCGCGCCCACGAGGTCCTGTATTACGTCGGGCTCGGCGAGGCGCGCTATCGCAACATCGAGACGTACTCGACCGGCATGAAGCAGCGCATCAAGCTCGCACAGGCGCTTGTCCACGACCCCGACCTGCTGTTTCTGGATGAGCCGACCAACGGCATGGATCCGAAGGGGCGCGACGAGATGCTCGAGCTCATCCGCGACCTTGGCCACAACAAGAACGTCAACCTGATCCTGTCGTCGCACCTGCTGCCCGACGTCGAATTCACCTGCGACGACGTGATTGTGATGGATAAGGGGCAGGTGGCGGCCCAGGGCCCGATCGCCGAGCTGAAGGGGCCGGGTGGCCGGGTGTTCGAGCTGCGGATCAAGGGTAACCTGCCGGCCTTTCTGGACGTGCTGCGACAGGCGGGCCTGGAATGCACGTCCACCGACGAAGACGTCATGCGCGTGTTCGTTCCCGACGTCGCCTCGTCCGGGAGCCGGGGCAGCGATCCGCAGAAGATTTTCATCCTGGCGGCCGGGCACGGCGTGCAGGTCCGGCATCTCCGCCCGAGCGTCCCGACACTCGAGGACGTGTTCGCCAAGGCGTTGGGAGAACAGTAAGCGCCATGCCCATACATGATCAGAGTTACCGGCGGTATGGCGGCGGCAAGTCCATGCCGGGCCAGGCCTGGGCGGTGATCGCGCGCGCGGGCATGATGAACATGATCCGCAAGCGGACCTTCCTCGGGCTGCTCATCTTCGCGTGGTTTCCGTTCATGGTCCGGGCCGTCCAGATTTACGTGACCGCGAACTACCCGCAGGTGTCGATGTTCGCGCCGACGGCGGAAACGTTCCGGCAGTTCCTCGAGCAGCAGGATTTCTTCGTGTTCGTCGTCACGATCTACGTGGGCGCCGGGCTGATTGCCAACGATCGGCGCGCGAATGCGCTGCAGATCTACCTGTCGAAGCCGCTGATGCGCACCGAGTACATCTTCGGCAAGGCGGCGATCCTGTTCGCGTTCCTGCTGTTCGTGACGCTGGTGCCGGGGATCCTGCTGCTCCTGCTGCAGGTGCTGTTCGCCGGCAGCTTCGAGTTCCTGAAGAAGAACCTGTTCCTGTTCCCGGCGATCACCGTCGCGGCGATCCTCCAGGCGCTGCTGTCCACGTTCACGATGCTCGCGCTCTCGTCGCTCTCGAAGAGCGCTCGCTACGTCGGCATTCTCTACGCGGGCATCCTGTTCTTCACCGCGGCCATTTACGGAGCGATGCTGGCGATTACCGGAAGCACGCGATTGTCGTGGCTCTCGCTCGGCGCCAACCTCACGCAGGTCGTCGATGTGGTCTTCAGGCTGAAGCCGCGGTATGCGACGCCGTGGCCCGTGTCGCTCATCGTGATTCTCGGCCTCGTCGCGTTGTCCATCTCGGTGCTGGAACGGCGCGTGCGGGGCGTGGAAGTGGTCACGTGAGCGTTCCGATCGTCACCGCCGAGCATGTGTCGAAGTGGTACGGGCAGGTGATCGGCCTGAACGACGTCTCCGTGCAGGTGCCTCCCGGGATCACCGGGCTGCTCGGTCCCAACGGCGCCGGCAAGTCCACGTTCATGAAGCTTATAACGGGCCAGTTGAAGCCGAGCAAGGGGGCCGTCAAGGTGCTCGGCGAGCCCATCTGGCGCAACCCGCACCTCTATTTCCAGATCGGTTTCTGCCCCGAGCAGGACGCCTTCTACGATCGGATGACGGGCCTCGAGTGGGTCACGGCGCTCGTGCGTCTCAACGGCCTGAGCGAGAAGGAAGCCGACGAGGCCGCGCGCCGCGCCTTGACGTCGGTGGACCTGATGGACGCCGCCGACAAGAAGATCGGCGCCTACAGCAAAGGCATGCGCCAGCGCGTCAAGCTCGCGCAGGCGATCGTCCACGACCCGGCGCTGCTGATCCTGGACGAGCCGCTGTCGGGCATGGACCCGCTGGCGCGACGCCGCACCATCCGCCTGATTCGTGAGTGGGCGCGCGCCGGCAAGAGCGTCATCGTCTCGAGCCACATCCTGCACGAGATCGAAGCGATGACCGCGAATATCCTGCTCATCAACAACGGCCGGATTCTCGCGGAAGGAGACGTGCACCACATCCGCGATCTGATCGACGAGCATCCCCATACGGTGTACGTACGGGCCGAGAACCCGCGCGGCCTTGCCCGCGATTTCCTCGAGCGCGCCGACGTCCGCAGCATGAAATTTGAAGAGGGCGCCGTCACCGTCGAAACCGGCAAGCCCGACGCGTTTTACTCGCGGCTCACCGAACTGGCCGCGAGCGGCGAATACGGGGTCATCGAGGAGGTCACCTCTCCCGACGACAACCTTCAGGCCGTGTTCCAGTATTTGGTGAAGTAGGAGAACAGGTTTTGGGCTTCAGGTGTCTGGTTTTCGGTTGGAGTTATACGACGGATCATGACTGACTCCCCCTCGCCTACGAAGACGATCCCGGCCGCCCCCGGCTTTTTCTCATCCGGGCTGCGGATCTTCGATCTTTCGCTGAGCGAGATGCTCTGGTCGCGCCGGACGATTTTCATGATGCTCGTCGTCGGCGCGCCGGTGCTGATCGCCCTGATCCTGCGCATCCTGGTCGCGCTGGGCGCCCCGATCTTCGAAAGCCAGCGCACACAGAACGGCGTCTCGCAGACCATTCGCATGACCGGCCCGGCCATCTTCGGCTTGATGATCTGGGTGTTCTACCTGCGCTTCACGGTGCCCGTACTCGGGGTGTTCTACGGCACGTCGCTGATGGCCGACGAGGTCGAGGACAAGACGATCACGTACCTGTTTACACGGCCCATCAGCCGTGGCGCCGTGCTCTTCGGGAAGTACCTGGCGTACCTGGCGTGCACGATCTTTGTCGTGCTGCCGTCCGTGATGATTGTGTATCTCCTGGTCGTCCCGATGCAGGGCAGCCTCGGCGGCTCGTTCATCGATCTGCTGAAAGACCTCTCGCTGCTGGCGCTCGGCCTTGCGGTGTACGGCGCGGTCTTCGCGTTTGTCGGCGCCAAATTCAAGCGGCCGCTCCTGGTCGGGCTGATTTTCATCTTCGGATGGGAGCAGGCGGCGCTGGCGTTTCCCGGGTATCTGAAGAAGTTCACGGTCGCCTATTACCTCCAGGGTCTCGTGCCGCACGCCATGCCCAACGACAGCACCCTCAGCCTCATCCAGGGCATCTTCCGCGAAAGCCCGTCGCTCGGGTCCGCCCTCGTCAGTCTCGCCGCGATCCTCGTCGTTTTCGTCGCGCTGGCGGCCTGGATCGTCGAGCGCCGGGAATATGTGCTGGAGCAGTAAAACAGGCTCAGAGCTCAGCTATGCGTCTCAAGGGGTTAATGAAGGAACTTTTTACCCCTCGGATCTGTATAATTTCCCTAGAGGGCCACGCGAATGACTAAAAAGACGCGGTATTTCCTGGCAGGCTCGGCAGCCGTGCTCGCTGCAGGCCTGGGCACGGGGCTGGTCGCTTACTACACCGGCGGATTCCAGCCGGTTTCGGCCTCGGCGGTGGCTAACGAACTCCGATACGTCCCGGCCAACGCCAGCGTGGTGGCGTACGCCGACGTTCGCGCCATCATGGACTCGGACTTGCGCGCACGCCTCAAGCAGGCGATGCCGATGCACGAGAAGGGCCAGCAGGAATTCCAGGCGCAGACCGGCATCGATATCGAGCGCGACATCGACTACATCGTCGCGTCGCTCTCGAGCGGGCTGGACAAGCCCGCCCCGCTCGTGGTCGCCCGAGGACGATTCAACGATACGCAGCTCGAAGGGTTCGTCCGGGAGCACGGCGGAACGGTTGAAGATTACAAAGGCAAGCGGCTGATCGTCAGCCCCACGAACATGCACGGAGATGTGCCCGTCGCGACCGGCAGCGTCACGCTGGCGTTCCTCGAACCGGGGCTGATCGCCATTGGCGACACGGCCGCCGTCAAGACGTCCATCGACGCGCAACTCGCCGCTCACAGCATCACGAGCAACAACGAAATGATGGAGCTCGTGACCGACATCGGGCAAAACAGCAATGCCTGGGCCGTCGGGCGCTTCGACGTGCTCGCCGCCCAGGCCAGGTTGCCCGAGCAGGTGTCATCCCGCCTTCCGCAAATCAAGTGGTTCGCGGCGGCCGGCCACGTGAACGGCGGCCTCTCGGGCAGCCTTCGCGCCGAGGCACGCGACGACCAGTCAGCCGAGAACCTGCGCGATGTCGTTCGAGGGCTCCTCGGTCTCGCTCGGCTGCAGGCCCAGGCGGATCCGCGGACCGCGGGGCTCATCGAATCGCTGCAGCTCACCGGCACCGGCAAGACCGTGGCGCTCGCGTTCACGGTCCCGGCCGAAGTGCTCCAACTGATTCCAAAGGCCGCCGAAGCCGAGAAGTAACGCCAACCAGTCCGTTCGACCGAAAGGCCCGCGAGCAATCGCGGGCCTTTTTTTCAGTTTGCCAATTGCCGGCTGGCGACCGCAAACTGCTGATTCAGTTACACTGTGGCGGTGTCAGAGCTGGTGTTCTTCTACGGGACGCTGATGGCCGGATTCGATCGGCGCCGCCAGGCCGGCATCGACTCGAAGCTGACGTACGTGGGCCGGGGCTCCATCCAGGCGTCACTTTTCGATCTCGGGCTGTATCCCGCCGCCATCCCCTCGGCCGACGCGCGGGCGTGGGGTGAGGTCTACGAGGCAACCGAGTCAGCCACGGTGCTTGCCGCATTGGACGAAATTGAAGGTTACCGCCCGGGTGATCCCGATCGCAGCCTGTATGTCAGGTCGCAGACGCCGGTGACGCTGCCCGACGGCACTCGGCACAGTGCCTGGGTGTACTTTTATAACGCCCCGCTGGGTCAGGCCGAGCAGATCCTCTCCGGGGACTATCTGGAACACGTGAAGATCCGATAAGTCTTGCAGCTTCTGCTGTTACGCGGAAGCCATTATGGTAGACCCCAAACGCGGCCCCGAGCGAGTTCAGATTCCCGGCCAGGTGACCGGTGAGGTCACGGTTTACGAACCGATGACGATTCTCGATCTGAGCAGCGGCGGCGCAATGGTCGAGACGAAATTCCCGCTGCACCTCGATTCTCTGCACGAGTTCCGCCTCTCTCTGGGAACCCGCTCGGTCGTGGTCAAAGCCCGCATCGCCCACGGGCACATCGCGGACTTGCTCGACGGAGTTGTCCTGTACCGCAGCGGCATTGAATTCGTCGAGCCTACCGACCACGCCATCTCGGCCATTCACGCATTCGTCGAGGCGCAGAAATTCGCCGCCGAAGCGCCCCCTCCCATCGTCGAGGCTGAACTCGCGGACGACGGGAACTGATGGAATCCCTAATCCCTAATCCCTAATCCCTAATCCCTCATCCCCTCATCCCCTCATCCCTCATCCCTCATCCCTGAGCCGCTATAATCGTGGCGGCATGCCTTCCACCAGCACGACAACCACTTACAACAATTACATCGACGGCCGATGGATCCCTTCTTCCTCGGGCGAGACGTTCGAGAATCGCAATCCCGCCAACACCGACGATCTGATCGGGGTGTTTCAGAAGTC
>JANNHC010000553.1:0-1504 GCA_031404215.1 Acidobacteriota bacterium | reverse complement strand
GGCGCCAACAACTACCGTCCGAACATCGTGGGCCCCGTCCTGGTACCGGAGTCCGACCGGACGCCGCAGAGGTACCTGGATCCGACTGGCGTCGTGATTCCGACTGACCCGAGCCAGCCGTTCGGCAACGCGCCGCGCAATAACATCCGCGGCCCCTACGTGTACCAGGTGGATTTCGTGGCGGGGAAGCGCATTCCGATGCCGTGGCGTTCGGGCCGGGCGGAGTTCCGCATCGAGGCTTTCAACGTGCTGAACCGGACGAACTTCCGCCCGCCCAACGGCAACCGCAGCGCGGCCGCCTTCGGCACGATCACGTCGACGTACGATCCACGGCAGCTGCAGCTCGGGATCAAGTTGACGTTCTGACCCGGCAGGAGGCAGAACCGCGGAAGGCAAGAGCGAAAAAGCCAGGAGCCAGGAGAACGGCGATGCGTATACCGAGCCTGTGGGCGTTGTTTCTTACCATCAGTCTTCTGCCTTCTGCCCTTTGCCTTTCGGCCTTGCAGTCGCCGAAGAAGCAGCTCGTCGCGCACCGCGGCGCGTCGGCGTATGCGCCCGAGCACACGCGGGAGGCCTACACGCTGGCGATGGCACAGGGGGCGGACTTCGTGGAACAGGACCTTGCCGTCACGAAAGACGGCGTCCTCGTCTGCATCCACGACCTGACGCTCGACCGAACGACCAACGTCGAAGAGGTGTTTCCCGATCGCTTCGTTGAGTACAGGGAGGACAAGACAGCGCCGGCCGCAGCGCCGGTCAGGCGCTGGCTCGTGCACGATTTCACGCTCGCCGAAATCAAGCGGCTCGATGCTGGCTCGTGGTTCGATGCGAAGTTCGCGGGGTCGCGGATTCCGACGTTTCAGGAGGCGATCGATCTGGTGCGCGGGAAGGCCGGGCTCTACCCGGAGCTGAAGGATCCCGCGTTCTATCGCGACCGCGGCGTCAGTCCGGATGCGCTCCTTGCCGCCGCCCTCGAGAAGAACGGGCTCGTCGGTGACGCGCAGACACCGGTCATCATCCAGTCGTTCGACGACACGACGCTGAAACAGCTTGCCAGGATACTGCCGAGGGTGCCGCGCGCCTTCCTGGTCGATCCCCTCTCGGCCGCGCGTCTCGACTCGGTGGAGAAGCTGCGCGAGATCGCGACATGGGCCACCGGCGTGGCGCCTAACAAGGCCATCATCGAGAAGCGGCCCGAGCTGGTGACGTGGGCACACAGCGCGGGGCTGACGGTCACTCCGTGGACCTTCCGCGCCTCGAACACCGGCAGCTATCCATCCGTCCGCGAGGAGATGGCGAAGTTCCTGTACGAGTACGGCGTGGACGCGCTCTTCACCGACAATCCGGATCAATTCCCCAGAGCCGGAATTCGTAATCCCTAACCCCTAATCTAATCCCTAATCTTTAATCCCTAATCTAATCTCTCAAATCCGCATCCCGAATCCCGAAACGGCGATCCCGGGATCGAGGATCCGGGATTCAGGATTCAGGATTCAGGATTGAC
>JANNHC010000552.1:0-10947 GCA_031404215.1 Acidobacteriota bacterium | reverse complement strand
TCACCCGAGAAATTTCTCTCCTTTCCGCCCAGCCGGGCGATGGCGATGGCGCTCTTTCCCTTCAAGAAGCCAATCACCGAGGCCACGGAGTGCTTGGGCTCGCTCGAGGACTCGAGGGAAAAGCTGCGCTACGACCTGTACTACATCAAGCACCTCTCGGTGTCCTTCGACCTCACGATCGTCTTCGACACGGTGAAAGTCGTGCTATTCGGGAAGGGGGCGGCGTGAGCCGCGATGGCGAAGGGACCTGGGCTCCTGGACAGGAACGACAGCTCGTTACCGTCGCGCGAAACGTGTCGACCCGGTATGTGGCCATCATCGCGGAGACGGTGGTGGGCCTCGTCATGCTCCCCTTCAACCTGGGGCACCTGGGCACGACCGAGTACGGGCTCTGGGTGCTGCTGGGATCCATCACGGTTCACTTCTCGGTACTCGACCTGGGGTACGCGGGCGCGCTCGTCAAGTTCATGGCGCAGTATCGTGCGCACCGGAACGCGCGCGCGCTCAACGAGATCGCGAGCACGCTGTTCTTCGTATTCGCGGGCGTCGGCCTCGCCGCGTACGGCATCGCGGCGGTCGTGGCGTTCAACCTCGACCATCTTTTCAGGATCACACCCGAGCAGGCTGAGGCCGGCAAATGGATCCTGCTCATCATCGCCGTGCACGTCTCGTTGAACTTTCCGTTCAGTGTCTACGGCGGGGTCATTTCCGGGTTCCAGCGGTACGACCAGAACAACAGGGTCGCCATCGTCAGCACGATCGCCGTGGCCCTCGTCAACGCCGGCGTGCTGCTGGCCGGGTACGGCCTCGTCGCGCTCGTCGCGGCGACCACCTGCGTCCGCGTCATCGCGTACTTCGTGTACCGGATGAACGCGTATCGCATCTTCCCCGAACTTCATATAAGCGCGTCGCTCTTCCGCCGCGAGCGCCTCAGGGAAGTCACGGGGTTCAGCGTCTATTCGTCCATCATCGACTGGGCGAACAAGTTGAATTACCAGATGGATGAACTGGTGATCGGGGCGTTCATCGGCAGCGGCGCCGTCGCGGTGTGGGCCCCGGCCGAACGGATCGCCTCGGGGACCCAGCGGCTCACGAATCAGCTGAATGGCGTGCTCTTCCCCGCCATCGTGGACAGCGACGCATCGAAGCAACAGGATCGGCTGCAGCAAATCCTGCTTCAGGGCACACGGCTCTCGCTGGTCATGGTGGTGCCGATCACCGTGGCGCTCATCCTGCTCGCCGACCCGCTCATTCACGCGTGGTTGCGGGAGAAGGCGGCCGCGATGGCGGGCGCCATCCCCGTCATCCAGATTCTCGCCGTGGCCGTCGCAATCAGGGTGGGAAACGCCACCGGCACGACCGTGCTCAAAGGCGCCGGAGAGCATCGGATGCTCGCGTTCGTCAACCTCGGGACCGGCCTCGCGAACCTGGCGCTGAGCATCGCCCTCATCAAGCGCTTCGGCCTCGTGGGCGTCGCCTACGGCACGCTCATTCCCATCGCCCTGTCGGCGGTCTTCATCCTCTACCCCGCCGCCTGCCGGCGCGTCGGTCTTCCGGTTGGCTACGCGTTCATGCATTCGGTCCTGCCGGCCGTCTGGCCCGCCTTCGTCGTCGGTGGCGCGATGGCGCTGACGCGACACATCTCGTCCGGCACGCTTCTGGCTGTAGTGCTGCAGGCTTTGGGAGGCGGCGTGCTCTACCTGGCGCTGTTCTACGCGGTTGCCATCGGATCGGCCGACCGGGTGCTGTACACGGCGAAAGTCATGGAATTGCTCGGACGGCGGCGGTTGGCGGCGGCCTGAAACGGCAGAGGTGGCTGGGCGCCGGGAGCGTTGCTTCCTGGGAAGCGGCAGGCACGGGAGTACAAGAGATGCGAGGAATCATTTTAGCCGCGGGCCGGGGCTCGCGGTTGAACGGCACGGCAAAGGAAGCGCCGAAGTGCCTGGTCGAGGCCGGTGGAACGACGCTCGTTGAGCGTCAGATTCGCCTCCTCGAGCGCGCAGGAATCAAGAACATCACGGTGGTGGTCGGATGCCAGGCCGATCGGGTGCGCCGGACGTGTGGGCACCGGGTTACCTATGTTGAGAACCAGCAGTACGCACAAACAAACAGCATGTATTCGCTCTGGATGGCACGACCTCTGCTGTATGAGGGGTTCGTGGTCCTAAATTGTGACGTGGTCTTCCACCCGGTCCTGCTGGACGACCTGCTCTCCGCGCGCCACGAGAATGCGCTGCTCCTCGCGTATCGCGAGGCCGACCAGCCAGCCTTTGGCGACGAGGAGATGAAGGTCAAGGTCCGGTGCGGGCGGGTGGTCGAGATGTCCAAGACGATGGACCCGGCGGAGGCGGACGGCGAGAACCTCGGGATCGTGAAGTTCGGTCCGGAGGGCGCCGCCGCCCTCGTCGACATCATGGACCGCCTCATCGATGCTGGTGGCGTCCGCGACTGGGCGCCACGCGCCTTCGCGGAGTTCGCCACAGCGAGCCCGCTCCACGCGATTGGCACCCGCGGACTGCCATGGATCGAAATTGACTTCCCGGAGGACTACCAGCGGGCGATCCGTGACGTCCTGCCGCAAATCGAATCCGACCAGGCCCCATACCGCCGCATCGCCGCGGCGCCGGCATGGGACGGCCATCGGGAGCGTCGCACAGCGGACAGCGACCGCCGGGGCTTCCTGCTTGCGGATCGCGGGGACAGCGCGCTGCTTGCCGACGCTTCATGAGCAGAGCGATGATGCCCGCGCGCGCGCTCATCGACGTGTCGCGCCAGGCTGGATCGCAATCCGGTACGCTGCCGCGTGTGGTGGCTCTGGGAGGAGGCACCGGCCTGCCAAATGTGCTTCGGGGATTGCGCCCCGTTTTGTACGGGGTAACCGAGCGCCATCGGGACGCCCTGCCGCGCGACCAGCTGGTCGCCATCGTCGCGACCTCGGACGATGGGGGAAGCTCGGGCAAGCTGCGGGCCGAGTTCAACATGATTCCGCCGGGCGACATCCGCAACTGCCTGGCGGCGCTTTCCGACAACCACGCGCTCATTGCTGACATTTTTCAGTACCGGTTCGGGTCAGGCGATGGCCTGAACGGTCATGCGCTCGGCAATCTGGTTCTGGCCGCGCTGGCCGACGTCATGAACGACTTTCCGCGCGCGGTCGAGATTGCCGCGCTCGTCGTCGGGGCGCACGGGACGGTGCTGCCGGCCACCAGCGAGGTCGTGACACTCGTCGCAGAGTTCGAGGACGGCCGCGTCTTGAGCGGCGAAACTGCCATCTCGACTGCCGGGGGCCGAATCGCGCGTGTCTCGCTCATTCCGGAGCGGCCGCGGTTTCTGCCCCAAACGTGCGAGATGATCCGACGCGCGGATGTGATCGTGGCGGGGCCCGGCAGTTTGTATACCAGCATCCTGCCGCCGCTGCTCGTGCCCCAGGTGTCCGACGCCATCCGCCAATCGCAGGCGACGCGCGTGCTCGTCGCCAACCTGATGACCGAACCGGGCGAAACCGACGACTACAGCGTGCTCGAGCACGTCCTGACCATCGAGCGTCATCTCGGCGCGCAGCTCTTCGACTACATCATCTACAACACGGACGCGGTGCCCGAACATCTGGCCGCCGTTTACCGAGCGCGTCGCAGCCTGCCGATCGTGACAGGCACGTTCGAGCTGAACGCGCTCGACAAATTGAACATTCAACCGATCGGCGTGCCACTGGTTTCGGAGGACCCTGCGGGAAAAATCCGTCACCATCCTGCGCGACTGGCCGCGGCGATTACCGCGCTCGGCCAGGGCAAGCTGGGCGCATGGCGCGGGAAAGCGGAGGCGGGAGGCGCCTGACATGTACGAACGATTTTACGAACTGCGTGAGCGTCCCTTCGCCCTCAGCCCGGACCCGGATTACCTCTATCCGAGCCGCGTGCACCGCGAGGCGCTCGACTACCTGCGTTACGGCCTCGAAAGCCACGCCGGATTCATCGTGATTACCGGCGAGATCGGGTCCGGTAAGACCACCCTGCTGCAGACGCTGCTGCGCGGCCTCGATACGCAGACGACCGTCGGCCGCATCGTGAACACGATGCTGGACCCGCGCGAGCTGCTCGAGACCATCATGATCGATTTCGGCATGGATCCGGCCGGTCGGAGCAAGCCGCTGATGCTGCGCGACCTCGCGCAGTACCTGGTCGATCAACGGCTGAGCGGACGGCTCGTGCTGCTCGTGATCGACGAGGCGCAGAACCTGAGCCAGGCCGCGCTGGAAGAGCTGCGGATGCTGTCGAACCTCGAAACCGAGAAGTCGAAGCTGCTGCAGATTGTGATGGTCGGCCAGCCCAATCTGCGCGACAAGCTGGCGGCCCCCGAGCTGGAACAGCTGCGGCAGCGCATCACCGTCAGCTATCACCTGACGCCCCTCGACGCCGACGAGGCCGCCAACTACATCAATCACCGGCTGCGGCGGGCGGCGCTCGGGGCACCCCTCGAATTCTCCCGCGGCGTGACCGATCTGGTGTACACGCGCAGCCGGGGGGTTCCGCGCATTATCAACGTTATTTGTGACGCCGCGCTCGTCTTCGGTTACGCTGAAGATCGCCGTCAAATCGATCTGGCGCTCATGAACGAGGTCATGGGCGAGCTGGAGGTCACCGGGGTGCTTCCCTCCCCGGCGGGACCGGCTCGCGAGATGCCGGCCGAACGGCCGGCCGTGCCTCTGCCCGCCGTGCCCGCGATGGCCGCCGGCGCGCCCGTGCCGGCGACGCCGCCGGCGCCCATCCAGGCGGTTGCCGCGATGCGGCAGCGCGAGCCGGATCAGGCGCCCGTCGCGCCCCCGGCCCGTCCCCTGATACCGGACGGACGTGCGGCCGCGCTCGATCAGCGGGAGCTGGCGGTTCAGCAGCGCGAGCGCGAGCTCGCCGATCAGCGACGCGTGCTGGCAGAGGAGTACCGTCTGCTCCGGATGCGACGATCGACGCCTGCGCCCGCAGCGGAGGCGATGCCGACGGTGGGCGGCCCCGCCACGGTTCGGGTGCAGGTGCCGCGCCCGGCCGCGGCGACACGGTTCGAACCGGTGCGCCACGAGTCGTTGTGGGCACGTTTCAAGAAATTCCTGCTGGGGACGGCCGCCCCGGCGATTGAAGAGAACTGAAGCAGATTTTGAGCCGGCAGTCATAACTGTCGTTCGAGGAGATGGGAATGTCAGCGCTCGCCGCCGCACTGCTGGAAAAGATTGAATCGCGCCGCGCCCGCACGGGCGTCGTCGGTCTGGGTTACGTGGGCCTGCCGCTGGCGGTCGAACTGGCGAAAGCCGGATTTCACACCACGGGCATCGATCTCGACGCGCGCAAGATCCAGGCGATCCAGGAGGGCCGTTCGTACATTCCCGACGTCGCGACCGCCGACGTCGTCGCACTCAAAAACGCCGGGAAGCTCGATGCGACCACGGACTTCTCGATCGTGCGCGAGCTCGACACGATCAACATCTGCGTCCCCACGCCGCTGCGCAAGACGAAGGACCCCGACATGTCCTACATCGTCTCGGCCGTGGAAGCGATCGCGAAGCAGCTGCACAAGGGCATGCTGATCGTCCTCGAATCGACGACGTATCCCGGCACCACCGACGAAGTCGTGCAGCCAATCCTCGAAGCGACCGGACTCAGGGCGGGAGTCGACTTCTTCATCGCGTTCTCTCCCGAGCGGGTCGATCCCGGGAACCCGACGTTCCAGACCCACAACGTCCCGAAGGTTGTCGGCGGCCTCACGCCCGAGTGCGCGATGCTGGCCGGGGCGCTGTACGGCACCGCCATCGAGACGATCGTGCCTGTCAGCTCGACGCGCGTCGCCGAGATGGTGAAGCTTCTGGAAAATACGTTCCGCGCCGTCAACATCGGTCTCGTCAACGAGCTGGCGCTGATGTGCGACAAGATGAACATCGACGTGTGGGAAGTCGTCGATGCCGCCAAGACCAAGCCGTTCGGCTTCATGGCCTTCTATCCCGGCCCGGGCCTCGGCGGCCACTGCATCCCGATCGATCCGTTCTACCTGTCGTGGAAAGCCAAGCAGACCGGGTTCGACCCGCGCTTCATCGAGCTTGCCGGTCATATCAATGCCGGGATGCCGCACTACGTGACGGAAAAGGTCGCAGAGGCACTGAACACGAAACGCAAATCGGTCAACGGTTCGAACATCCTCATCGTCGGCGTCGCCTACAAGCGCGATATCGACGACATGCGCGAGTCGCCCGCGCTCGACGTGATGGGCCTGCTCCATGGGAAGGGCGCGAACGTGGCGTACGCCGATCCCTACGTGCCTGAAGTCCACGGGCGCGAGTGGTCAGGCCGCTACGACATCCAAGCGGTGGATCTCACGCGAGGATCGATCGGCCGGTACGACTGCGTCGTGATCATCACGGATCACAAGGCGTTCGATTACGACGCGATCGTCGCCGAGGCTGACATCGTCGTCGATACGCGCAACGCGATCAAGAAACCGCATCCGCACGTGTTCCGCCTGGGCGCTCCGAGTCCAGACCACGTGTTGGGTAAACTTGCCACTTTGTAGCCCATCCCTTTGGCGGGGACCTTGCACTTGGGTCCTGCATGGGCCTGCAGGGGGTGTTCTGGTTCTCCGTATTCGTAATTGGCTACATATACTTGGGCTATCCGCTGCTCCTTGCTGTGTGGGCACGAATAGCAGGGCAGGCGACCTCCAAAGCCGACATCCGGTCGAGCCGGACCTGGCCTTCCGTCTCGATTATCATCGCCGCGCGTAACGAAGCCGCGCGGCTTTCGGCCCGCATCACCAACCTCCTCCAGCTCAACTATTCGGGCCCGCGCGAAATCATCGTCGTCTCGGACGGCTCCACTGATGACACAGCCGAGGTCCTCGCTCGCTTCGGGCGTGACGTCCGAGTCGTCGAGGTGCCCGCCGGCGGGAAGCCTCTGGCATTGAATGCCGGCGTGCAGGTCGCCTCGGGCGACGTGCTCGTGTTTGCCGACGCCCGCCAGCAGTTTTCCGACAACGCACTCGTGGAGCTCGTCGCGAATTTCGCCGACCCCCGCGTCGGTGCTGTCACCGGCGAGCTGGTGATCGATTCGGAGCATCAGGCCACCGACTCGACAATCGGACATGGAGTGGGACTTTACTGGACCTACGAAAAATGGCTCCGCCGCAACGAGAGCGCCGTGTGGTCCACTCTGGGCGCCACGGGCGCCATCTATGCGCTCCGCCGCTGCCTCTGGCGGCCTCTTCCGCCCGATACGCTGCTGGACGACGTGCTGGCTCCGATGCGGGTCGTGCTGTCCGGACACCGCATCGTCTTCGAGGAACGTGCGCACGCGTACGATCGCGCTTCAGCCGACGCCCCGACCGAGGCGCGCCGGAAGATCCGAACGCTTGCCGGAAACTACCAGATCCTCGCGCAGGAACCGAGGCTCCTCATCCCGCTCTCGAACCCGGTGTGGATACAGTACATGTCGCACAAGGTCGGCCGGTTACTCGTGCCCTGGGCACTGGTGAGCACGCTCGTGACGAGCGTCGCCCTCGCGCCGGCGAGCTGGTTTTTCACCATCGTCCTGTCCGCGCAAACTGCGTTCTATTTGCTCGCGGCGGTTGGAGCCGTGCTTGACGTGCGGGCACGCAGAGCGACGGGCGATTTTTCAAGGGCGTTGCCCGCCATGTTGGAAGAGTAAGGGAGCAAGGGCATGGAATCCGTCCAGAAGATCGCAGGGCTCGCCTTCACATTCGTGATGATGAACTACGCGGCCGTCGCCGGTCTGTTCGCCCTCGCTCGCGGGCGCGAGCTCTGGAAGTAGTCGTTCAACAGATGCGCTTTCCATGGAGATGAACGAGAGGCTTGCGTTCGGCTACGGTACGTCAGGACACGGCGGCGAGGCCCCGTCACGCGCGGTCGCACGGCCCGAGCTGCCGGACGTCGTCGAGAGCGGCCTGGTCTCTGTGCCCATCGAGGTGTCCGCGCCCATCGCGCGGAAACGGCCCGCGCGGAGCGAACGCCGCGATCTGGCGTTCACGGGGCTGCTGGCGTTCACGGCCTTGTTGTTCTTTCGACCCCAGGAACAGATCTCCGCGCTGAACCCGTTGCATCTGGCGGAAGTATCGGCGCTGGCGGCCCTGGCCGCGATGGTGTTTGGCCGGCTTCAACGCGGCCTCGGCGTCACGCGCTACACGCCGGAGCTCGGCGGCGTGCTGCTGCTTGGCTTCACGATCCTGGCCACGGCGCCGTTCTCGATCTGGATGGGCGGATCGGTCCGCACGTTCACGGAGGTGTACCTGAAGATCATCCTGATCTTCATCCTCATGGTGAACACCCTGACAACTCCGAAACGGATCGACCGGTTCCTCTGGCTGATCGTCCTGGCAAGCGGGTACATCGCGCTGCGTGCCGTCATGGACTACTCACGCGGCATCAACCTCGTCGAGAACGGCCGCGTCCAGGGCGCAGTCGGGGGCATGTTCAAGAATCCGAATGATCTCGCGTTGAACATGGTCGCCGTGATTCCGCTGGCCACGTCGCTGGCGATGCGGGCCGCGACGACCGTTCGCCGGATGGCGGCTGCGGGCTGTGCGCTGCTGATGATCGGCGCCGTCGTGGCGTCGCAGTCCCGAAGTGGCACGATCGGGCTCGCGGTCATGATCGTGTTCCTGGGCGCGTTCGTCGCGCGGAAGCGTCCCGCGATAGTCATCGCGGGGATTCTGGCGGCCGTGCTCGCGCTGCCCGTGCTCCCCTCGTCGTATTGGAACCGCCTCTCGAGCATTACCGATCAAACGGCCGACGAAACCGGATCGCGCGAAGCCCGGCAGATCCTGTTGAAGGAATCCTTCCGCGCGTTCCTGCTGCACCCACTCACCGGCGTCGGCGCCGGGCAATTCAAGAACTACGATCCGGAAGGGCGGCAGCAGGCCTGGCGGGAGAGCCACAATGTCGTGCTGCAAGTCGCGGCGGAGCTCGGCATCGTGGGCCTTTTCGCGTTTCTCTTCCTGGTAGCTCGTGCGGCGACCGCCGGACCGCAGACTCGGAAGCTCCTCAAGCGGGCAGGCGGGCTCCCGTCCCGCCGTCCCGTCTCGAAGCCGATCGACGCACCCGCGGTGACACCCGCCGAATCGGAGTGGCTCCAGTCCCATATGGGGGCGATGACCGCGGCGCTTGCGGGCTGGTTCTTTTGCGCGCTCTTCGCCTCGGTCGCCTACAACTGGACCTTCTACTACCTTCTGGCGCTGGCCGTGGCGCCGCGAGAGTTCCTGCTGCAGCGGCTTGCTGAAACGCGGCGGTCACGGCAACCGGACGTCGCCGCGGCGGCGCATCTGCGCGAGGTGCGGGCGTGACACACCTGGTCGCGACCGCGCTGAACGGCGTGCGTGAACTCGACACGCGCTTCAGCCGCCGCGCGGGGCGACGGCGAATCCTGGTGGACGCGCGCACGCCGGTGAACTTTACGATCGTGGCGCCGATCGTCCGCGCGCTCGAGCGCGACCCGCGTATCGAGTTCTATTTCACGGCGAGCGAAGAGCCCGAGCGCATGTCCGCCATCTATCGCGAGGCGCCCGACGTCCGGCTCATCCACCCGCGACGGGCGGCCCTCCTGAAATTCGATGCGTATGTGGCCTCCGATTTCATGTGGGCGACCCTGCCCCGCGGTACCGCGCGCGTCCAGGTGTTTCACGGCGTCGGGGGAAAGTATGGTTTCGACGCGCCCGATCGCTCGATGCGCGAATGGCATCGGCTGTTTTTCGTGAACGAACGGCGGCTCCGCAATTTCATCGCCGCGGGCGCGATCGACGGAGACAGTCCGGCTATTCGGCTCATCGGCATGCCCAAAACCGATTGCCTGGCCGACGGCAGCTTCGACCGCGACGCCGTGCTGCGATCCCTCGGCCTCGACCCGTCGCGTCCCACGATCCTGTATGCGCCGACATGGTCGCCGGCCTCGTCGTTGAACGCGATCGGCGAGGAGCTCGTTGCGGCGCTCGCGCGCATGCCGGTGAACGTGATCATGAAGCTTCACGATCGCTCGCGCGATCTGCGCGAACGCTACTCGGGCGGGATCGACTGGGTCGCGCGGCTGCAGCCGTTGCTGACGCCGGGCCGGGGCGTCCTGGCTCCCGGACACGACATTTCGCCGTATCTCGTGTCGGCGGACCTCATGATCACCGACCACAGCTCGGCGGGATTCGAGTTCCTGCTGCGGGATCGACCCGTCGTGCGTATTCACCGTCCGGCCCTGCTCGAACTCGCGAACATTCACAAGGATTATGTGGAGCTGCTCGCGTCGGTTTCCGACTCCGTGAACGACGCGGCTGACGCGGTCGCGGCGGTCGAGCGGGCGCTGTCGAACCCGTCGGCGCGCAGTGCGGACCGCCAGGCGGTCGCGGCCGATCTGTTCTATCGCCCCGGTGGCGCGACCCGGCGCTCGGTGGAGGCGCTGTGTGAACTTGTCGAGCTCGACCCCCCGGCAGCGGTACTCGCCCGGCACGAGGCGCAATGCCAGCCGTCAGCATAATCTCGCCGGCGTATAACGTCGCGCCGTACCTCGGCGACGCGATCGAGTCCGTACTGGCACAAACCTTCACGGACTTCGAGCTCGTCGTGGTAGACGACGGATCCACCGACTCGACGCTGGAGATCGCGAACGACTACGCACGTCGCGACCGGCGGGTGCGCGTGCAGCACCAGCCCAACGGCGGCATCTCCACGGCGAGGAACTGCGCCCTTCGGACCGCGTCGGGCGCAGTCTTCGCCATCCTCGACAGCGACGACCTGTGGCATCCGACGTTTCTCGAGAGGCAGCTGGCGATTCTCGATCGGCATCAGCACGTCGACATCGTGACCGGGAATGCGTGGTTTCTCGGGAGCCGTCTCAATGGACAGTGCGCCAGGCCCTGGCCCGACCTCCGGGGCACGCCCGATCTCGCGGCCATTTTGCGGGACGAAACCTCTGTGTT
>JANNHC010000551.1:0-3521 GCA_031404215.1 Acidobacteriota bacterium | reverse complement strand
GGCAACGGCCCTGCCCTTCGTCACGCCGGTCTTCCTGCCCGCCGGGCTGGTGCAATACCCGCCTGACAACTGGGTGCGCGTGGCGCGGCGCCGGAAGTTCCTCGATGACCCACGCGCAACCCGCATCGCTGGTGGGCTTTTTGTTCGATTTCTTGACGATTTGAATCTTCATAGTCCTGATCCTGTTCCTGGCTCGTGTGACGAATCCTGTGACGGACGGCTGAGCGAAGCGGCGGCTTTACTTGCGGGGCGCCGGAAGCTCCTCGATGACCCACGCGCATCCGGCGTCACTGGTGGGCTTCTTGTTCGACTTCTTGACGATTTGAATCTTCATGGTCTGGTCCTCTTTGGTTTGAAAATGAGTTCGTGGTCCGGTACGTGCCTAGCGCAGATGCTCGACGGCGACATCCACGAGCCAGGGGCGCAGCGTGCCCTTCTTCTTGTCCGCTTCTTTCCGGTCGTTCTTCACGGCTGGTCTCTCCTTTGAGTGATGGGGCTGACCGCTAGTTGACTGGTGTCAGCTCGCGCGCGGCGGCGTCGCGCGCGAGGGAAACGATTCCCGCCTCGAAGCTGCTCTTGTGGCAGTTCGGGCGGTTCATGCTGCCGAGTTCTGTGTGCGCGGCGACGCTGCAGCCGCCGGCGCACACGGGAATGAACGCGCAGTCGTTGCACTCCTTCCACGCGGCGATGGCTTCGAACCGCGTCGCGGCGCGATCTCTCCAGTCGTCGCGACGTCCGTCGATGTGACCCGTCGATTGCGTGGCGTCCCCCGTGAAGCCCGGGCAGGCGTAGAGCGCGCCGTCCGGACCGATCGTGTAGGCATGGCGGCGGTGAATCTCGCACGGTCCCATGTGGACGCCGTCAGCCGTGGGAAAGCCGCGCTTCTTGGTTTCCTCGCGCAGGAAAGACATCTTCTCGTCGAGGAAGTTGCAGCTGTCGCAGATGCTGGTGCCGCCGCCCGCCGAGGTCATGCACGTGCCGTTCAGCGGCTTGCCCCCGTCGCCAACCACCGTGAGCGGGATGAGCCCCTTGGGCTGCTGGGGCTTCGGTTCGCGGATGATCGGCTTGAAGGCGACCCGGGCCAGCTTGTCCGCGAACTCCTGCTCCCGCAGAAAGTCGAGGAGCGCGGGATAGCTGTCCACGGATGTTTCGTCGAAGTTGCCGCCGATCGAGATCCGGCACTTTCCCGCCACGCGCCGCACGTTCTCGATAATCTTGTCGAACGTCCCCTGCCCGCCGCGCAGCGGCCGCATGCGGTTGTGCGTGTCGTGGTCCCCGTCAAGCGTGACCTTCACCGCGTTGAGACCGCACGGCGCCAGCCGATCGACGACCTCTGGCGTAAGCAGCAGCCCGTTGGTGATCACGTTCAACACCATGCGTACGCCGCGATCCTGCGAGGACTGCCAGAGTCGCTCCGACAGGTAGTACGCGACCGGGAGGTTGAGCAGGGGTTCGCCGCCAAAGAGCGTCAGCACGAAACTTTCGGGCTTCAACGCGTCCAGGCGCTCCTCTGCCCACCCCGCCACGCGCGCGGCCGTCTCCATCGTCATCTTCGCGGCGAACTTGTTGTAGTCGCCGTGGTCCCCCTGGAAGCAGTAATCGCATGCGAAATTGCACTGCAGGGTGGTGAGTACGGTGAGCCGAAGCTGATCCTGGCCTTCGCGGAATTCCTCGAAGAACTGCTCGATCTTCTGCCGTTCCGATTCGCGGTCATCGACGAGGAAGCCGTGTTCGGACAGCGTCGCCAGCGCCTCGCGGTCCTGCGCCGTGACCGGCGCGGGGTCCAAGCCGACGCGATCGAGCAAGGCCGCGACGTCGCGCGAGACGATCAGCTGGGCGTCCGTGAACGTGTTCATCAGGAACACGTCATTGCCGCTCTGGCCGGCCTGGTCGAGCGGGACGCGGACGTTGAACATCGAGGCTTGCATGCGCTCTCCCTACTTCTCTGTCTTGAACCAGGTTGTGATGATGCGGAGGGCCACGGAACTGATGCCGGCCTTCGGGGGTGGGAAATTGCAACGGGTATTCCGGCAGCGGGATCACTGTCCAAAGAGTCGCATCACTCTTCTGGACGCCAGATACCCCCCTGCAAATACAGATCTGTCGAAATGACTCTTTGGTAACTCATGGAGTGGGCGGAAACAGCGCAACTGCCGCCCACGCGGCGGGTCAGTCGGGCAATCAATTGGCCGGTGAGGCCAACGGGTTGGCCGGTTTGTCAGGTTCAGGGTCCGCCGCTGGCGGGGAGGGGACTCAGGCGCCGCGCAGTTTCCGGGCAATCTCGCGAAGGTCGAGACGGGACATCTTGTGCTTCAGCGTGCTGAGGGGGATGCCCAGGTATCGTGCGGTCGCGGTCACGTTCCAGTCGGATTTTTCGAGGGCTCTCAGGATGAAATTGCGTTCGAACGTATCGCAGGCCTCCTGGAAAAGCGCATCGCCGGTCGTGGGTCCGGAGTCGAGCTTCGCGAAATGGTACTCGAGGGGGAGGTCTTCGTCGGTGATCCACTCCTTGTCGCTGACCGCGACCAGCCGTTCGATCAGGTTCTCCAGCTCTCGAATGTTCCCAGGCCACCAATACGACGCCAGGATCTTCAACGCCGAGCCGGCGATCCCGCGGACCGGCTTCCGGAACTTGGTCTTGTAGCGATCGAGGAATAACCGCGCCAGTTCCGGCAGGTCTTCGAGGCGATCGCGCAGGGGCGGCATCCTGATCGGGATGACGTTGATCCGGTAGTACAAATCTTCGCGGAAACGCCCTTCCTTGACCGCCTTGTCAAGGTCGACGTTGGTGGCCACGACGAGTCTGAAATTCGTCTTGATAGGCTTCGTGCCGCCGACGCGTTCGATCTCGCCTTCCTGGATGGCGCGGAGCAGCTTGGCCTGCAGGTCGAATCGAAGGTCGCCGATCTCGTCGAGGAACAGCGTGCCACCGCTGGCGAGCTCGAACTTGCCGAGCTGCTGCTTGTGGGCTCCCGTGAACGCGCCGCGCTCATGGCCGAACAGCGTGCTCTCGACGAGCTCGTGCGGGATAGCCGACAGGTTCACCGCGATGAACGGCGCGTCGGCGCGGCCTGATTCGCGGTGCAGCAGTCGCGCAAGCAGCTCCTTGCCGGTCCCGCTCTCCCCCAGGATCAGGACCGTCGCCGAGAGTTTCGCCACCTTCTGCACGAGATCGACGATGTCGCGGATCTGCCGGCTCGGCCCGATGAGGAACTCACGTTCGCTCTGCTCGGCGATCTGGGCGCTGAGCGTGATGACCTGCCGGTTCAGGTCCTGGCGCTCGCACGCGTTCCGCACCAGCGAACGCAGCTCGTCGTAATCGAAGTTCTTGGTGATGTAGTGATAGGCGCCGTGCTTCATCGCCTGCACGGCTGTCTCGACCTCGTTGATGGCCGAGATCATGATGCACTCGATGAGGCTGTAGTTCTCCTTGACGATGCGCAGGACATCGAAGCCGCTGATGCCCGGGAGGCGCATTCGTGACCATTCCTCAGCAGCCGCTGAACCATGCTGGCACCCAT
>JANNHC010000550.1:0-6596 GCA_031404215.1 Acidobacteriota bacterium | reverse complement strand
CGCCGTCGGTATGACCGCCAGCGAACCATCTCGTCCCGGAATCGAACAGGTCGTTCAGATGCGGACGCGAGTGACGTCCCCTGTCTGAGACGGCGCTTCCCAATACCGTGCAATTGGACGGAAGTGGGACGTGTCTGGTTTAGAACTATCTGCGTTAAATTGATTGAGCCGGCTTGCGGCCCTGCTGAAAAGCCAGCAGGGCGCCGCCACGCCGCAGGGGCCTGCCATGGGTTATGAAGGGGCCTGCACGCTCCAATTCGAAGGCGAGGCCATGCCCGGGAAGGCCTGTCTCGAGCAGCACGAGTTGATCTTCCGGGGCCCGAAACGCCTCGTGATTCCACTGAAGGACATCAAATCAGCGATCGCCCGCGAGGGATCGCTGGCGGTTCGGTTCGGGCGTCGTACGGCAACGTTCGACCTTGGAGCGAGTGCCGCAAAATGGGCGGACCGCATCACGAACCCGCCCTCGAGGCTCGACAAGCTGGGGGTAAAGCCGGGGATGACGGTCGCGGCGGCAGGCGCGGTCCATGCCGAGCTGCTCGAGGAAGTGGTCTCGCGAGGCGCGCATCTCGTGAAGCGCCCGGCAGCCCGCGGAACGGACATCCTGTTCTACGGCGCGGATCAGCGGAAGGCGCTCGAGCGGCTCGAGACGTTGAAGGGCACGCTGAAGGCAAACGGCGCCCTGTGGGTCATCCGGCCGAAGGGCTCCCAGGCGATCACGGAAGCCGAGGTGATGGCCGCGGGAAAGAAGGCCGGGCTGGTTGACGTGAAGGTTGTCAGTTTTTCCACCACCCATACGGCGGAAAAGTTCGTGATCCCGCGCCGCGCGCGATAGACATTGTTCAGCCGGCTCTACCCGGCACGAGCCATGCGAACGCTTCTCGCGTATGGCCGAAATCAGCGACCGATTGCTCCATGAACTGGTAGAAGCTGTAAAAGGCATCGTCAGAAAAGAGCAATCCGATCGCCTTCGCGACATCTACCTCATCGGTGACATCGAAAAAGACACCGCGCGTCAGGCCATCGAACGGCTCCGCGAACTGGCCAGCGAAAGCAACCAACCCATCGCGCTCTATATCAATAGCGCGGGGGGCAACGTTACCGATGGGCTGGCGCTCCACGACACTATCCGCTACCTCGTGTCGCAAGGCATCGAAATTACGATCACCGTCCAAGGAATGGCCTACTCGATGGGCTCCGTGGTGCTGCAGGGCGCGAGTCCAGGGAAGCGACTGGCCTTCCCACATTCGTGGATCATGATTCATGAGCCGGCAAAATGGGCGGGTTGGCAATCGACGACGGCGGCCGCCCAGCATCTCGACCGTCTCAAGCAGATGCAGAGTCAGATTTATCGCATCCTCGCCGACCGTTCAGGAAAGCCCCTGCGACAGATCATCCGCGACACCAAGCGCACCGACTTCTACCTCGACGCCACAAGAGCACGCGACTACGGGCTGATCGATCAAATCCTCGGTCCAGTCGGGGCGCTCTCGCTCGAATCGGAGGAGCCTGCCGGGGCCGTCGCGCACAACTCCCGGCAATCGGTCGCCGAACCCGACCTCGCCGCGTCGGAACGAACTGACGAGAGTTCACCACATTGATCACACCCGTCGCATCTCCGTTGCGACCGCGGGATACGAGAGCCGCGCGCCGTTCTGCGACGCCAGGCTGGACTATTTCATGAGGGGAACTCCCGACTCGTATCCGTTTCCGACCTTTCCAGCGCCGTTGCGCTTTGCAATCGGGCTGGCTGCGGTGTCCACGGTGTTTGCGGTTGACGCGTTAGCCGGGGCGCCCGTGGACGATGCGTCGAAGTTCCTGCTGCTGGGCACGGCGGTTCTGGCGAGCGCGTGGTTCGCCGGGACCGGCCCCGCTCTTGCGGCGACCGTCCTGGGCGCGGTGCTCGGCGCCTTCGAACCGGGGTATCAGCCCAGGACCGATCCCCTTGTGGCGATGCATCTGGCTCTCTTCGTCGTGCAGGGGCTGCTGCTGACGGCCGTCGTTTCGGAACTGCGGGCGGCCCGGCGCGGATCGGAACTTCAGGCGAAGGTCGCTCAAGCGGCGCGTCGAGAAGGAGAAGCGGCGAACCGGATGAAGGACGAATTTCTGGCCACCGTGTCGCACGAGTTGCGGACGCCGCTCAATGCCGTGCTCGGCTGGGTACACCTGCTCCGTACGGGGAAGCTCGATCGCGACACGTCCGCCCGAGGGCTCGAAACCGTCGAGCGCAATGTCAGGCTGCAGGCGCAACTGACGGGAGACTTGCTCGATGTCTCCAAGGTGCTGACGGGGGAGCTGCAGCTCGAGGCGCATCCGACGTCGCTTGGCGCGGCGGCGCGGCAGGCGGTGGTGGCGGCCGGTTCCGCCGCTAAGGCAAAGGGCGTCGCGATCGACGTCTCGATACCGGATCATACGGTCGTCGTCTTCGGCGATGACACGCGGTTGCGGCAGATTGCCTGGCACCTGCTCTCGAACGCCATCAAGTTCACGCCTCGCGGCGGCACGGTCGCGCTGTCGATAGACGGTGATCATGGGGAAGCCAGAATGACGGTGCGCGACAGCGGGCGGGGAATCGATCCGCAGTTCCTTCCGCGTATCTTCGGCTGTTTTACCCAGGCGGATTCGTCAGCGACCCGTCCGGTGGGCGGCCTGGGCGTGGGGCTGGCGCTGGTGCGGGGACTGGTGGAGTTGCACGGCGGTGAGATTGAGGCGCGAAACGAGGAGTCGGGCGGCGCCGTGTTTACCGTGCGGTTTCCGCTGCAGCCGTCCGGGCTCATCGTCTCGGAGCCACGGCGCGAAATCCCCGCGGCACAGCCGATGCCGTCGGCTCCGCTCGACGGGCTGCGGGTGCTCGTTCTTGACCAGGATCTGGATTCGCGCGAGCATCTGCGGACCCTGCTCCACGAGCACGGGGCCGACGTCAAGACTGCCGCATCCGTCGCCGAAGCGCTCGAGTCGCTCGAAGCGTGGGGGCCCGATGTCCTTGTCACCGACGCAAGCTCTCCCGATCACGCGTCGTACGCGCTTGTCGGAAAGATTCACGCGCTCGACGCGGACCGGGGCGGCCGCATTCCCGCGCTGGCGCTGACGACGGTAGGGCGCAGCGACTCGCCGCTGGGACAATTGATTTCCCAGGTGCGGCGAGACGTGCCCAAGCCCGTGGAGCCCGCGGTACTGACGGCGGAGATTGCGCGACTGACCGGTCGCGAGCGCCGACGCGCCCAGCGGTAAGAGGACAGACTGACGGATGCCGGTGTCCACATCGCCACGCCGCCTCTCTGCCGGCGTCGAACTACAGGCCACTGACAACGCTGACGTCGCCGTCTGGGCGCCGTCGTCGCGCCGCGTCGAGTTCGTGATCGAGCACGGCGCGGCGCACCCGCTCGAGCGCCGGGCCGGCGGATTCTTCACGGGACTGATTCCCGGCGTGCCGGCCGGCACCCGCTATTGGTTTCGGTTGGACGGCGACCGCTTGCGTCCCGATCCCGTCTCCCGGCATCAACCAGACGGCCCGCACGGGCCCTCGGCGGTGG
This sequence comes from Acidobacteriota bacterium, assembly GCA_031404215.1. Taxonomy (GTDB): domain Bacteria; phylum Acidobacteriota; class Vicinamibacteria; order Vicinamibacterales; family 2-12-FULL-66-21; genus JALZOC01. The sequence goes on along the minus strand of JANNHC010000550.1, from coordinate 3,063 downwards.
TTGACCCGCGGGCCTTCCGCTGGACCGACGGCGCGTGGGCCGGTGTCAAGCCCTCTGGCCAGGTCCTGTACGAGATGCATGTCGGGACGTTCACCGCGGACGGCACGTGGGCAGCCGCGGCGGGGGAGCTCGCCGAACTGGCCGATCTTGGCGTCACCGTCATCGAGATGATGCCTGTCGCCGACTTCGCCGGCCGTTTCGGGTGGGGCTATGACGGCGTCAATCTCTACGCCCCCTCCCGGCTGTATGGAACGCCGGACGACCTGCGGGCCTTCATCGATCGCGCGCATGCGCTCGGGATCGGGGTGATTCTCGATGTGGTCTACAACCACCTTGGCCCCGACGGCAACTACCTCGGAGACTTCTCGCCTGACTACTTCACCGACCGGTATAAGAACGACTGGGGCCGCGCCATCAATTTCGAGGGGAGCGGGCCCGCACGCGCGTATTTCGTGGAGAATGCCGGCTACTGGATTGCGGAGTTCCACTTCGACGGGCTACGGCTTGACGCAACGCAGGACATCAAGGATGCGTCGAGCGAGCACGTGATCGCGTCCCTCGCGCGCCGCGCGCGTGAGGCGGCGCCCGAGAAGTCCATCTACCTGATCGCGGAAAACGAGCCACAGGAGTCGCGCCTGGTGCGGCCGGTTTCTGAGCGAGGGTACGGACTCGATGCACTCTGGAACGACGACTATCATCACGCTGCGGTCGTCGCACTGACGGGCCGCCGCGAGGCCTACTACACCGACTACACGGGATCGGCGCAGGAATTCATCTCGGCCGCGAAATATGGCTATCTGTACCAGGGGCAGTGGTACGCGCGGCAAGAGAAGCGCCGGGGCACGCCCACGCTGGACTTGCCGCCCTACGCTTTCGTGTCGTACCTGGAAAATCACGACCAGGTCGCCAACAGCGTGTTCGGGCGGCGCCTGCACCAGATCTCGTCGCCCGCGAAGCATCGCGCGATGACGGCGCTGACGTTACTGGGACCGGCCACGCCGATGCTCTTCCAGGGACAGGAATTCTCATCGTCCGCGCCGTTCCTGTTCTTCGCGGACCATCGGGAGGTTCTGCACCAGTCGGTCTGCGACGGGCGGCGCGAGTTCCTGGCGCAGTTTGCCAGCGTTGGTGATCCGGACGTGGCGGCCGTACTCCCGTCTCCGGTGGACGAGACGACTTTCACCCGGTGCAAGCTGACTCTGTCCGAGCGCGACACGCACGGGGCGGCGTACGCGCTGCATCGCGACCTGCTGCGCGTGCGGCGAGCCCACCGCGCCATCTGGGGGCCCCGCCGCGTGGACGGCGCCGTGCTCACGCCGGAGGCGCTGGCGCTACGGTACTTCGGAGAAGACCAGGACGAGGACGTTCTCCTCATCGTGAACCTCGGACGCGATGTGCCCCTGCGTCCGGCGCCGGTGCCGCTGCTCGCGCCGCCCGCCGGTGCACGATGGGCTGTGCGTTGGAGCAGCGAGTCGGTGTCCTACGGCGGGCAGGGCACGCCGCCGCTCCACCCGAACTCGACCTGGCTGCTGCCGGGTGACACGGCGGTGCTGCTCGGCCCCACGCCGGCCGACATGCCTGATCGAGACGATGACTGATCTGACGCGGCGAGTTGACCATCCGCACGACACGGCCGCCGACGATCCGATGCCGCGCCGCGAATGGCTCGTGACCAACGGACTCGGCGGATACGCCTCGGGTACCGTCGCGGGCGTTGTCACCCGGCGCCACCACGGCGTGCTCGTCGCGTCGCTGCCTGCCCCGCTCGGCCGGATGGTGATACTCAATCACCTGCTCGAACGCGTGCGGCTGCACGATCGACGCGTCGTGTGGCTTGGCGACGAAGACGAGGTCGCGGGACCGAACGCGGTCGATCGGGCGGGCCACCTGATGGAGTTCAGGCTGGAACTCGGGCTGCCGGTCTGGACGTACGAAATCGACGGTCTCACGATCGAGAAGCGCGTGCTGATGCCTCACGGGCAGAACACCACGCACATGACATATCGATTGCTGCACGGCGCCGGCGGTGTGCGCCTGTCGCTTCGGCCCTCGATTCAGTTCCGGCCGTACGAATCGCCCGTCAGCGACGCTCCGTCGCTCGCGTACGCCGTGACCGCCGTGCGGAACCGTTTCGAGGTGTCGGCCAGCCCCGAACTGCCCAACCTCCGCTTCCGGCTGCACGGCGCGCACGCCGTGTTGACCCTCGACGAAGTCGGCGCCGGCGCCGTGCCCTACGCGATGGAGAAGCTGCGGGGCTACGAATCGGTCGGGTCGCTGTGGAGCCCCGGATACTTCCGCGCGGATCTTCGTGTCGGAGAGGCCCTCACGCTGGTCGCTTCGACGGAGACGTGGGACGCTATCGAGGCGCTGTCGCCCGATCAGGCGGCGCAGGCTGAACACGATCGCCGACAACGGCTGCTCGAGATCGCGGGAACCAAGGATCGGCTCGCGCGCGAACTGGTGCTGGCCGCCGATCAGTTTGTCATCACGCCCGCCGGCCGTCCGGAAGAAGCCGCACGCGCCCACGCGGCGGGAGAACATGTCAGAACCGTGATTGCCGGGTACCACTGGTTCACCGACTGGGGCCGCGACACGATGATCAGCCTCGAGGGCCTGACGCTGTCAACGCGTCGGTACCGCGAGGCGGGATACATCCTCCGCACGTTCGGACACTATGTGCGTGAAGGGCTGATTCCCAACCTGTTCCCTGACGGCGCGCGCGAAGGGCTCTATCACACCGCCGATGCGACGCTGTGGTTTTTCCACGCGATCGATCGCTACGTCCGGATCGCGCACGACGACCGCTTGCTCGCGCAGTTACTGCCGACCCTGCAAACCATCATCGATTGTCACTTCGCCGGCACGCGGTTCGGAATCGCCGTCGATCCGTCCGATGGGTTATTGCGGCAAGGCGCTGCCGGTTACCAGTTGACCTGGATGGACGCCAAGGCGGGTGATTGGGTGGTGACCCCGCGTCGCGGCAAGGCGGTCGAAATCAACGCGCTCTGGTACAACGCGCTTCGCCTTATGGAGGGCTGGCTTCGTGGCGCCGGAGATCCGGGC
>JANNHC010000549.1:0-4317 GCA_031404215.1 Acidobacteriota bacterium | reverse complement strand
GCGCGGGCCTCGTCGGAGAGCGTCACGGCGCCGCGATTGATCGCGCGATCGACGTTGAACATGCGGAACCGGATGCCCTCCATGTGAAACGCACGGATGGCGACGGCGAGCGCCGCGCATTCGTCGAGAAATGATGCCGTGGCATCGCTGCCCGGCTGGTGCTGCACAAAGGCGACGAGGGTCTGCAGACTGTCGCCTGCGGCTTGGCGGTGGTCGGTTGACATTGGCGTTGGATAGACTTCGGTTGTAGGTGCTGGGTTTTCGGTTGCAGTTGCGGTTCTACATTCCAGGTTCAAGGTCCGTGTGTCACATCGAAAATGTTAGTGCGAACTGCACGCTGCGGCAAGAGGGGCGAACCGTGGTTTAATTCCCGGGTGTCCTCCGAACCTGCATCCGCTCGCCCAACCGGCCGCGCGAAAAGTGCTCCTCCGGACCTCAGCGAGAAGGGCGGTGTGCGGGACGGACAGCCGCAGCGTTCCGACCAGCGGCTGTTCATGCAGCTCCTCGCCTTCGGCGACTGCGCGGCCGCGCGCGAGGTCGCGGCGCACCTGGCCTCCGCCGCCGACACCGTGATCGTCTACGAAGATCTGAACGATCCGCGCGGAATCGCCGTGTTGACGGTCAGCGACGATCCGAACGTCTTCCTGAACCAGGTTCGGCCGCGCCTGACGACCGGCCCGATGGCGCGGCTGTCGCTGAAGCCCCAGTTCAGCATGTTCGGTCGTACCTACTCCATCGGCTACGAGCCTGACTTGCCGGAGGTGCTGATGCACCGGCCTCGGCGCACGGTACTGAATCCAGCCTGGCCGTGGGCGATTTGGTATCCGCTGCGGCGGAGCGGCGCGTTTGCGCAGCTGCCCCCGGAACAGCAACGAACGATCCTCGCCGAGCATGGCCAGATCGGCATGGCCTTTGGCGCGGCTGACTATGCGCACGACATCCGCCTCGCGTGCCACGGCCTGGACCGCGACGACAATGATTTCGTCATCGGACTGATTGGGAAAGAACTGTTTCCGCTCTCGGCGGTGGTCCAGGCGATGCGCAAGACCCAGCAGACGTCGCTGTACCTCGACCGGCTCGGCCCGTTCTTCGTCGGCCGCAAGATCGCGCCATAATCTCCGTAATGGATCGCGGCTTGCACAGGTGGATCGCATGACCACAGATGAAATTCCACGCAGACGATTCGGACGTCACCGAGAGCTGGTGTCCGCATTGGGCCTTGGCGGCTATCACGTCGGCGCCGTGGGCACCGAACGCGAAGCCATCAGGCTCGTCCACGCCGCGATCGACGGCGGTGTCACGTTCCTCGATAACGCCTGGGAGTATCACGACGGCAAGAGCGAAGTCCGCATGGGAAAAGCGATCAAGGATCGCCGGGAGCGGGTCTTCCTCATGACGAAGGTCTGCACCCACGGGCGCGACGCAGGAACCGCGATGCGGCAACTCGAGCAGTCACTGCGCCGGCTGCAGACGGACTATCTGGACCTCTGGCAGATTCACGAGTGCGCGTACGACAACGACCCGGAACGGCATTTCGCCAGGGGCGGGGTGGTGGAAGCGCTGGACCGGGCACGCAAGCAGGGCAAGGTGCGCTACGTCGGGTTCACGGGACACAAGGACCCGGCAATTCACCTCGAGATGCTGTCGTACAAGTACCCGTTCGACAGTTGCCAGCTTCCATTGAACGGTTTCGACGCCACGTTTCGAAGCTTCGAGCAGCTCGTCCTGCCCGAGCTGAAGAAGCAGGGGATTGCGGCACTGGGGATGAAGAGCTTCGGGGCCGGTCAATCGGTGAAGAGGAAGGCCGTCACGCCGGCCGAGGCGCTCCGCTACGCCATGAGTCTGCCCGTCGCGACGACGATCAGCGGAATCGATTCGATGCGGGTGCTGCGGCAGAACCTCAAAATCGCACAGGGGTTCAGGCCGATGACTGAAATCCAGACGCAGGCGTACAGGAAAAAGCTTGCCGGCCAAGCGGCCGACGGCCGCTACGAGTTGTACAAGACGACGGCCCAGCACGACGGCGTCGAGGGGCGCGAGCAGCACGCCTTCCCGTCGCAGGAGGAACTGGCCGGATAGCGTGTCAGCAAGGGGTGCAGAGACCGCGCGCTTTACACGATTGGTGGGCCGACCGGCGCCATTTCCCCTTGCGGCTCGAGACGCGCCTCGGGCCGATCTTCGGCGCGTTCGTCCCACACATTCGCGTCGGTGATCGCCAGGATTTCCGGCTTCTGCCTGGCCTTTCGCACGAGTTCCGGCCGAGGGCTGCTGAATCCCCACTCGCGCTCATCGATTGTGAAACTGAATCGGGAGATCAGCGGGCCGCGGGTGAAATCCTGGTCGTCGTCGTCGCGTCCCACCTGCGCCTTCGCGCGTTCCAGCAGCTGTTCCGGCACCCAGGCGGGAATCTTCCGCCGGTAGCCGGGATACACATAGCTGAACATCAACACCTGCGAGAGCAGAAGGGGCCAGTGCTCGTCGGCCCGCCGGACCAACCGCTCCCAGTCGAGCGATTCCCCGTGGCACAGAATCAGATGGACGATGTCCGACATGTCGTGGCGGTGTCGCTCGCTGATGAACAGCCGATGCCAGATCAATTCCTCGGCCGGTGCGATCCTCACGGGACACGCGGCCAGGATGCCAGGACGGCTGTGCTCAATCCACCCGTCGTCAATGAGGGCGATGCCGTTGCCCATCCCGTAGATCAAGTCGATGAAGTAATCGCCCATCGTGGCCTTGGCAAGCCAGTGATCGTCTTCGAGCCGCGTCACGAATCCGGCGGCTCGAAGCGCGCGTGCGGCGGCCACGACAGACCCGGGCTCGAAGAAAAGATCGAGATCCTTGGTCTTCCGATAGATGCCGGTGTGCTCGTAGATGGCGTAGGCGCCGGCGACCACGTAAGAAATGCCCGCACCGTTCACGGCCTCCAGAGCCCGCTTGTAAACTGCCCGCTCGTCGTCGGGAATCCAGAAATCGCCATGCGTCAGCGATTTCCGTTCCTCGGGTGTCAGGCGAGTCGGCCGCCGTCCCTTGAGATTGGTCACGTCCACCTCGTCGGTTCGCGAAGAGTCGCCTGATTTGGCAGCAACATGTGAGCCAGCTGCGCGTGCCAAGGCCTGTGGCGGACTCTCTTGGGGTCTGAGCCGTTCTCCGGGTAAGATTCGAGTCCTCGTAATGTTCAAGAGCTTCTGGAACCGGCGGCTTCGGCCCGAAGACCGCCTTCGCGCCGCGCTCGGCAAACTCGAGCGCGAGGTGATGGAACTGGTCTGGCAGGGCGGCGACACAACTGTGCGCGAAGTGCAGGCGGCGCTTCCACGCCCTGTCGCATACACGACGGTGATGACCACGCTGGATCGGTTGTTCAAGAAAGGATTCGTTGCGCGGAGTCAGTCCGGCCGCGCGTTCGTGTACCGTGCGCTGCGCAGCAGGCAGCAGACGGAAGCGGCCGTCGCCAGCGGGATCGTGTCTGGTCTGTTTTCTGGCTCGTCCGCGATGCCGATTCTTTCGAATCTCGTCGATGCGGTCGGCAGCCAGGACGACGGCCCGGATCTTCTCAATGCGCTCGAGGAAATGGTGCGCGACAAGCGTCGTCAACTGGAGCACGACGGTCGTGCGGTCCATCGCGTGAAGGCCCACAAGGATGGATGACGACATGATGACGCGAACGGTCATGCTCGCCCTCGGGCTGTTTGCCGCCGTCAACGCGATGGCCTCGCTCGTGTCGTGGCTGATCGCATCCCTGGCTTTGTGGCCCAGGCTGCGGGAAGAGCCTTGGCGCCTCGTGCTCATCCGAGCCTTCCCCGCGGGGGCCTCGCTCATATTGGTCGGGGTCGTCTTCCTCCCGTCGCATTGGGCGTTGGAGCCACGGGACATGAAGGAAACCCTCGGCGTGCTGTGGTACGCGCTCGCGGCGATCGGGGCGCTCCTGCTGATCCTGAGCGTTGCACGCGCGGTCCCAATCGTCCGAATGGGCCGGCGGCTCAGGCTGCGTGAGCGCCGCTCCGGTCTGAACATGGCCGGCGTGTACGAGGTGGACGGCATACCGGGCGTGTCGCTCGCCGGCGTGTTCAGGACGCGCATTCTGATCGGTTCGGAGGTGGCGCGGCAACTCACCTCGGATGAGCTGGAGGTGGCGGTCGCGCATGAGCTCGCGCATCGCGAGGCGTGCGACAACCTCGCGCGATGGTGGATGTTGTGCGCACCGGATGTCTTCCGCTATTCGGCCGCCGCGCGTCGTCTCGAACGCGATTGGCACATCGTGGCCGAGTCGCGTGCCGATGGGAGAGCGGTGCGAGGCGATCGCGGCCGCGCGGTTCA
>JANNHC010000548.1:0-3044 GCA_031404215.1 Acidobacteriota bacterium | reverse complement strand
GCTCGGCGAGCAGATCACCGAGCGCGGCATCGGCAACGGGATGTCCCTCATCATCTTCGCGGGCATCGTCGTCAATCTGCCGAGCGCGGTCATCACGACGCTCGATCAGCTGCGAACCGGGCAGATGGGGCCGCTCCGCCTGCTGCTGCTCATCGTCCTGATGTTTGCCGTCATCGCGGCGATTGTCTTCGTGGAACGCGGGCATCGCCGCGTCACCGTGCAGTATGCCAAGCGTGTCGTCGGACGGCGGATGTACGGCGGGTCGAGCACGCACATCCCGCTCAAGGTGAATACCGGCGGCGTCATCCCGGTCATCTTCGCCTCGTCCATCCTGGCGTTCCCGGCGACACTCGCGCCGCTTATCGAGGAGGGCAGCCGCTTCGGCTGGCTGAGGGCGCCGGTCGAGCAGATTGCGCCCGGGATGCCGCTGCACGACCTGCTGTACGTCGTCGGCATCATCTTCTTCTGTTACTTCTACACGGCCATCATCTTCAATCCGGATGACGTGGCTGAGAACATGCGGAAATACGGCGGGTTCATTCCGGGTATCCGGCCGGGCAAGCGGACCGCGGAATACATCGACACGATCTTGACGCGCATCACGCTCGTCGGCGCGATTTACCTCGCGATTGTCGCCATTCTGCCGCAGTTCCTGATCAGCGGGTTCAAGGTCGCTCCGATCCCGTTCATTGGCGAGCGTCTCGACTCCATGCTCCCGCGCTTCATCACCGAAGGCATGAACGTGCAGTTCTACTTCGGCGGCACGTCGCTGCTCATCATCGTCGGCGTCGCGATGGACACCGTGCAGCAGGTCGAGTCGCAGCTCATCATGCGGCATTACGACGGCTTCATGAAGAAAACGCGAATCCGGGGACGACGGGGCCAGTAGTGAGCCAATACCAGGGCGACTGTCCCGGAGCGATCAACGTCGTGATGCTCGGTCCGCCTGGCGCCGGCAAGGGGACCCAGGCCGAACGTCTGTCGCGGACGCGCACGCTGCCGAAGATCTCGACCGGGGACATTCTCCGCGAGGCGGTGCAGGCCGGAACCGACATCGGCCGGGCCGCCAAGGAGACGATGGAGGTGGGCAATCTTGTGGGCGACGACGTGATGATCGCCATCGTGAAGCACCGCATCGATCGCCCGGACGCGCGCTGCGGGTTCGTGCTGGACGGGTTCCCCCGCACGGTCGTGCAGGCCGTGGCCCTGGATCGGGTGGTCACCGGCCGGGGTCCGCTCGTCGTGCTCGACATGGTGGTGCCCGAGGAAGTGCTCGTGCGTCGCCTGGCGACACGGCGGATCTGCAGCACGTGCGGGTCGAACGCCGCGCCCGAATGGACCGCGGCATGCGGCAAATGCGGCGGCGCGCTCGTCACCCGCGTGGACGACGGGGTCGGGATTGTGCGGGAGCGTTTGAAGGTCTACCAGCGGCAGACGAGGCCGCTTGTCGAGTACTACTCGGGGCGCCCGTCGTTCAGAAGAATTGACGGCAACCTGGCGCCCGACGTCGTCACGGCGGCCGTGGATGCCGCGCTGAACGCTGCGCTCGAAGCCGCCGGACGCGGAGTGGCGTCGTGATTGTCTGCAAATCGCCGGCAGAACTCGAGCGAATGCGCGCGGCCAACGCACTCGTGGCGGACGTGCTCGCGGCGCTGGCCGGGATCGTTGCGCCCGGCGTCACGACGAAGGATCTCGATGGCCTGGCGGAAAAGCTGGTGCGCGAGGCTGGCGCGGAGCCCGCGTTCAAGGGCTACCGGGGGTATCCGTGCACGCTGTGCGCGTCGGTGAACGAGCAGGTGGTCCATGGGATTCCGTCGGCGCGCGCGCTCGGCGAGGGAGACATCATCTCGCTCGACATGGGCGTGAAGCTGAACGGGTTTTACGGAGATTCCGCCGTCACGGTCCCGGTCGGCCGCGTGTCGGAGGAAGCGGCGACGCTGCTGCGGGTTACCCGCGAGTCGCTCGAGAAGGGCATCGCGCAGGTCCGGCTCGGCGGACGGATCTCCGACATCGGCCACGCGATTCAGGAGCACGTGGAAGCGCACGGATTCTCGGTCGTTCGCGAGTTCGTGGGGCACGGGATTGGCTCGGCGCTGCACGAGGAGCCGCAGATTGCGAATTACGGGGAACCGGGTCGCGGACCGCGTCTGGCGGAGGGGATGACGCTGGCGATCGAGCCGATGGTGAACGTCGGCCGTCCGGCGGTGAAAGTGCTGGCGGATGGCTGGACCGCGGTGACGAAGGACGGCAGCCTGTCGGCGCACTTCGAGCACACGGTGGCCGTCACCAGGACGGGGCCGCTTGTGCTGACTCGGGGCAGCGTTCCGGCGCCGGCCGCTTAGCGGCAGGTCTTCGAGGCGTGAGGCACCGGACCCAGGCGATGACCGAACAAGACCCGCGCGAAGTCGAGCGGCGCGGGATTTCGGTGGAGGGGGTTGTGCGGGAGGCGCTGCCGTATGCGCAGTACCGGGTCGAGATCGAGGGGCAGCGCCAGGTCGTCGCGCACACCCCAGGCGGCGCCGGACGCAATTTCGTCCGGGTGCTGATCGGCGATCGGGTCCGGCTGGAGCTCACGCCGAAGGACCTGTCGCGAGGCCGGATCGTCGGCGTCGTGAAGTGAGCGGCGTCGATGCGGGATGCGGGATCCGGGATTGGCGATTAGGGATTGACGATTAGGGATTAGGGATTAGGGATTAGGGATTAGGGATTGAGCCATGAAGGTCCGAGCGTCGGTAAAAAAGATTTGTGACAAGTGCAAGGTCGTCCGCCGCCGCGGCGTCGTCCGGGTGATCTGCTCGAATCAGAAACACAAGCAGAGACAGGGGTAGCTCCCAGCTCCCAGCTTCCAGCTGGGGATTGGCGGCTGGTAATAACAAGGACACGAAGAATCAGCTTCCAGCCGGGAGCTGGCAGCTGTTAGCTGGTAGCGACAAGGATCAAAGAAATGGCACGTATCGCTGGCGTCGATCTCCCGCGGACCAAGCGCATCGAGATCGGGCTCACTTACATCTACGGCATCGGCCGCAAACGTTCGACGGACATCC
>JANNHC010000547.1:0-8205 GCA_031404215.1 Acidobacteriota bacterium | reverse complement strand
TCCCTTTCCCTGCTCCGAGCCCCCACGCCACGCCTGGCGCCCTTGGCACCCCCCTATCTCCCCCCATAAAACGACGGGATCGGCATGTCCCGCATGGTGTGCAGGCCCGGGGTCACCTCGAGAATCCTGGGTAACGAGTTGACGACGATCGACGCGGTCGCGATGTCACCGTGCACACCGCCCGCGATCCTCATCTTCAGTGCGGGCGAGCCCGTGATCTCCACGGCGTCGAACGACTCGGGCGCTCCGAGGTACGCCTCCATGTGGAGCGTGATGACCGGCTCGCCGTTGCGGAATCCGATGCCGTCCTGCACGATGCCACACACAAATCCCGGGTCAACCGCGAGAAACTCGCTGGCGACCGTCGCAACGGCCATCTTCGGCTGGATGTCGTCCGTGATTCGATCGAGCTTCCACCCGAGCGCATCGGCAATCATCGATATCGACTCGGCCAGCCCCACATGCCGCACGCTCCCGTCGTCCACCTTTTTCTGGAACTGCTCGCGCGTGAGCCCGGCGCCGATCTTCTGCTGAAACGGCAGACGGCGAATGCGCGCGTCCTGCACGCGATCGATGCGTACCGACTCGACGCGCTCGCATACGCCCGTGAGCGTGATGGGGAGCGCATCCATCACGAACCCCGGATTCACGCCCGTGCCCAGCACCGCGACCTTTGATTTTTTCGCGAGCTGATGAATGGCCCGCGCGTACTTCATGTTCCCCTTCGTCGGATAGGCGAGCTCCTCGGTCGTCGAAATGACCGGCACCTTCAGCGTCAGGATCTCCTCCAACTGCGGAAGCACCTTCTTCAGCGACGAGCTCGTGCACAGCACGACGACATCGGGCTTCGAGGCCTTGATAGCCTGCCTGACGTCTCCCGAAATCCTGACGCGCAACGCGCGCCCCACGCCGGCGACTTCGCCAAGATCTCGCCCGACCTTGGCGGGATCGATATCCGCGGCGCCGACAATTCGAAACCCTTTGCGTTCCGCGACCTGGCGCACGACCCCCGCGCCAATCGGTCCGAGTCCGACGTGCAGGACCTTGATCGGTCCTGTGTGTGATGCCATCCGTAGCTCCCCCAAAGAGATTGCTGATTGGTCAGCCCTCGACAATTTGCATGGATTATACCCGTGCAAGTCGGGCGTTCCCAACCGCCGGGCCGTAGGTTCTGGTGTAGGATTGGCGCGTGTTCGGGCGATCCGCGGCGCTTGTGGCTCTGTTGATCATCGCGGAGGCTGCCGTTCCGGTTGTGCCGCAACCGCCCGCCGCGCCACCCGCGCCTGCGCCCGGCGGCGTCACCTCGGCCCGATCCCCTCGAAATGCCGGCTACGCGATTACCGCACGTCTCGATCCGGCGAGCCGGACGATTACCGGAAACGAGATCGTCACCTGGCGGAACACCTCGAACGCGCCGGCGCCGACGCTCCGCTTCCACCTTTACTACAACGCCTGGCGCAACACGAACTCGACCTGGATTCGCGAGCGCCGGCTGACCGGCGACACCTCGCTGATGGCACGGCCCGAGTCGGACTGGGGATGGATCGACGTCACGAACGTCCGCATCATCGGCGACGGGAGAACCGCTGGCGATCTGACGAGCCGCCTCCGGTTCATCGCGCCAGACGACGGGAACGCCGACGATCGCACGGTGATGGAAGTCCCGCTCGACCGGCCGGTTGCGCCTGGCGAGACTCTGAACGTACAGATCGCCTGGGCCTCGCGGGTGCCGCGGACGTTCGCCCGGACCGGCACGATCGGTAATTTTTATTTCATCGCGCAGTGGTTTCCCAAGATCGGAGTGCTCGAAGACAGCGGCTGGAACTGCCATCAGTTCCATGCGGCGACGGAGTTCTTCGCCGACTTCGGCACCTACGACGTGCGGCTGACGGTGCCGAAGGGGTGGGTCGTCGGCGCGACAGGGGTCGAGCGCGATCGGCGCGACGAGGCGGACGGCACGACGACGCATCACTACTATCAGGACGATGTGCACGACTTCGCCTGGACGACGAGCCCCGACTACATCGAGCAGCGCGCGCGGTTCGAACACCCCACGCTGCCCGCCACCGAGATGCGGCTCCTTCTGCAGCCGGAACACGCCGGGCAGGCGGAGCGCCACTTCGACGCCACGCGCGCGGCGTTGAAGTATTTTGGCGAGTGGTTCGGGCCGTATCCGTACGGGCATATCACGATCGTGGATCCCGCCTGGCAGAGCGACGCGGGCGGGATGGAATACCCCACGCTTCTGACCGCGGGCTCGCGGTGGCTGGCGCCGCGCGGCGGCCTCGAACCGGAGGGGGTGACGGTCCACGAGGCCGGACATCAGTTCTTGTACGGCATCGTCGCCACGAACGAGTTCGAGCACGCATGGATGGATGAGGGGCTCACCACGTTCGCCACCGCCCGCGTCATGGAACAGCGGTTTCAAGCCCATTACTACGTGAAGCGGTACTTTGGCGGTTTCGTACCGTGGACGTTTCGCGATTTTCAGCTGAGTCGCGTGGGCGATGGTGACCGCCTCGCGCCTTATCGGCTGAACGCAAAGGCAGACCTGCCGTCTGCGGCGACCTGGCAGTACTGGCCCGGCACCGGCGGCGTCATCACCTATAACAAGACCGCGCTCTGGCTGCATACGCTCGAGCGAACGCTGGGGTGGGATACCATGCAGCGCATCCTGTCCACCTACTATTCGCGGTGGGCCTTCCGCCATCCCAAACCACAGGATTTCTTCGCGATCGTCAACGAGGTCAGCGGGCGCGATCTCACCGGGTTCGTCGATCAGGTTTACCGCAGCTCCAATGTCTTCGACTACGGCGTCGAGACGCTCCGCAGCGAGGCCGCGACCGTGCGGGGGTACGTGGACGGCCGCGAGGGGCGCGTCCTCGCAGGCGCCGAGGTCCCCGAGGGGCCGTTCCGCACCACGGTCGTCGTCCGGCGTTACGGCGAGGGCGTGTTTCCGGTCGATGTGCGGGTCGTGTTCGAAAACAAGGAAGAGGTCCGGTGGCGTTGGGACGGCCGGGATCGCTGGAAAGTGTTTGCCGTCGAGAAGCCCGTGCGTGCGTTGTCGGCCGAAGTCGATCCGGATCGCGTCCTGCTGCTTGACGTGAACCGCACGAACAACTCATCCACGCTCGCGCCCGGAGCGGGGAAGGCGGCGCGCACGTGGTCGGTCGCCTGGCTGATCTGGCTGCAGGATCACCTGCTCACCTACGGTTTCTTCGTCTGATGACTGCCCGCGCGGCATTTCGCGAGGGCATGCGCCGGGTCAATGGCGCGCCGATGGTGGTCGCGGGGATGTTCGCCGTGACGCTGCTCGTCGCGCTGCCGCTGTCGTACGCGCTCCGCGGCATGATTGCGGCGCAACTCGGGTCGAGCCTCGAGGCAGACACCGTGGCGGCAGGCGCGAGCTACGACTGGTGGGAGGAGTTCGCCGCGCAGGCCTCCGGCCTCGGAACGACGTTCATCCCCTCGATCACGGGTTTCGGCGCGGTGCTGGACAACTTGGGCGGGCTGCTCGACAACGTGCCGCTCGCGGCCACGATCGCCGGTGTGACTTCCGCGTGGCTGGTGCTCTGGTCGTTTCTGTCCGGCGGCGTGATTGATCGGTTCGCGCGCGCAAGACGAACGCGGTCCCACGGCTTCTTCGGCGCGTGCGGCAGGCACGTCTGGCGGCTGCTGAGACTGGGGGTGGTGGCCGGGCTGACCTACGCCTTCCTGTTCCGCTACGTTCACGGTTGGATCTTCGCGCACGCCTACCCGTGGCTCACACGGGACGTTACCCTCGAACGGTCGGCTTTCGCGATTCGAGTCGCTGGATACGTCGTGTTCGGCGCGCTGCTCGTCTTGTGCAACATCGTGTTCGACTACGCGCGGGTGCGTCTCGTCGTTGAAGATCGCCGCAGCGCCCTCGGAGCCATCCTCGCGGGCGGGCGGTTCGTCCGACGGAAGCCGGGCGCGACCCTCTGGCTCTATGGGCTGAACCTTCTGGGCTTTCTCCTGCTCGTGGCGATCTACGCGCTCGCGGCGCCGGGCGCGCCGCGAGCGGGGCTGTCGATGTGGCTGGTGCTTCTGGTTGGCGAGGCCTACATCCTGGGACGGCACTATTTGAAGCTGTTGTTCTACGCCTCCGAGACGGTATTCTTTCAAGGGGCCGTCGCGCACGTGGCTTACACGGCCGCGCCGGCGGTTGTCTGGCCCGATTCCCCGGCGGCTGAAATGATCGGTAACGCGGATCGGCCGGACGTATCCTGACCACACCCACACGACATGCCTTCCCGCATATTCAACAACGCCCGCATCCTGATCGTGGACGACGAGCCGAACAACATCGATCTGCTGCGCCGGCTCCTGGAACGCTCTGGATTCAGCCGCATCGAAGGCACCAGCGATTCGAGGGACGCCGTGGCCTGCTACGTCAAGTTCCGGCCCGACCTGATTCTGCTTGACCTTCACATGCCGCACCTCGACGGCCTCGCGATCATGGACGAGCTCAACCAGATTGCGGAGGCGAGCTACCTGCCGATCCTGATGCTGACCGGCGACGACACGCCGGAAGCCAAGCGGGAAGCGCTGTCGCGCGGCGCGAAGGACTTCGTCAACAAGCCTTTTCACAGTGACGAAGTCCTGCTGCGGATCAACACCCTGCTCGAGACACGCTTCCTTTACTTACAAATCCAGAGCCAGAACCAGATCCTCGAGGCCAAGGTGCGCGACCGGACGCACGATCTCGAGGCGGCGCAGATTGAAATCATCGAGCGGCTCGCCCGCGCCGCGGAGTTCCGGGACGACAACACCGGCCAGCACACCGAGCGCGTCGGCCAGATGGCGGCGCTGCTCGCCACGCACATCGGATTGCCGGACACACAGGTCTCCCTCATCAGACGCGCCGCGCCCCTGCACGACGTCGGAAAGATTGGGATCCCCGATTCCATCCTCATGAAATTGGGAAAACTCTCAGACGACGAGTTCGCGCTCGTGAAGACGCACACGTCGATCGGCGCGCGCATCCTGTCGGGCAGCCGTTTCCCGATTCTCCGGCTCGCCGAAGAAATCGCGTTCAATCACCACGAGCGCTGGGACGGGGATGGCTATGTCGGGATCGTGGGAGGGGCCATTCCGCTCGCCGGCCGCATCGTCGCCGTCGCGGACGTGTTCGACGCGCTCACGCAGAAGCGCCCGTACAAGGCCGCCTGGCCGGTGAGCGAGGCGATTGCCGAGATCGACCGCCAGCGAAAGCGGCAGTTCGACCCGGCGCTCGTGGACGCGTTCCTGCGCGTCATCGAGCAGCGCGAGCCGCAGGCCCCGTGAAGTATCCGCGTCCGCCGGTACGCGCATTCCCTTTCACTACGGCATGATCACCCGCGCGAACGACATCGTGGAATGGATACGGCGCCAGGTCACCATCGCCGGGGCGCGCGGCCTCGTCGTCGGACTGAGCGGCGGCCTCGATTCAGCCGTGGTGGCGCGCCTGTGCCAGCTGGCGATGCCGGGCGCCGCGGTCGGCGCCATCATGCCGTGCTACAGCGATCCGCGCGATGAGCAGGATGCGGACCTCGTCGTCAGCCGGTTTGACCTGCCGGCCGTCCGGCTCGATCTCGCGCCTGCGTACGACCACCTGCTCGGCGATCTCAGGACGCTGGTCCCGCAGGTCCCGAAGGATCAGGACGCCGATGGGCCGTCCGCGGACACCAAGGCGCAGGTGTCTTTCGCGAACATCAAACCCAGGCTGCGGATGTCGGCGTTGTACTTCATCGCGAACTCGCTCAACTACCTGGTCGTCGGCACGGGCAACCGCAGCGAGCTGACGGTGGGGTATTTCACGAAACACGGCGACGGGGCGGCCGACCTGCTGCCGCTCGGCCGGTTGCTCAAGAGCGAAGTCCGCATGCTTGCACGCGAGCTCGAGATCCCTGAGGAGATTATCGAGAAGGCCCCGAGCGCCGGCCTCTGGAGCGGTCAGACGGACGAGGAGGAGATGGGATTCTCGTACGCTGATCTCGAACGGTCCCTGACCGACGGTCCCGAGGCCGTGTCGCCCGCCCTGGCCATGCGAATCGAACGGCTCGTTCGTATGACCGAGCACAAGCGCGCCCTGGCTTTGATGCCGGAAACATAGGTTCTACGGGTGCCGGAGAACTCCTAGGATCAGCCAACCCCCCCCGCCATGCCGGCGGGTACGGCCGTCTGGGTCGCGTCTGGCTCGCCCGAGAGGCGTTGCAGCGCCACCTGTGCCCCTTCTCGCAGCGCCGGGTCCGCCGCGCCGGCGAACTTCTGCAGGTCCGGTCCCAGCACGTGGAGATGAAGGGCGCCGACGGCGTAGACGGCGCACGAGCGGAGCCACGGATCCTCGCTGGCGAGGAGTGTCCCGATCGACTGTTCGACGGTCTCGAGCGGCGCCCCCACCAGCTGGTTCGCCATCGCGAGGCGTTCATCGTTGGTCACGTGGCTGTCGAGGAGCGGCACGAGCAGCCGGCGCAACTCTGGCTTCAACACGTTGTCGAGAAATTCCAGCGAATTGGCGCGCACGATGGCGTCGGTTGAGCGCACCCCGACGTACGCATCGTGAAGCCCCGGGCCCTGGAAGAGCAGCCCCATCAACCGGAATATCCGTTCGAGCTCCTGTTCCATCGACTGCCGTAGCGCCTGCAGGACGGGATCGTCATCTTTGAGCTGGTCCCGGAGCGGGCCCAAGACCTGGTACGATCGATAGTGCCCCGCGATTTCTGCGGCGAGCACGAGCTCGACCAGCTGTTCGTCGATGCGCACGTCGGGATGCATATCGTGGACCTTGTTGAGCGAGGCGATCACGCGGTGCCGGAGCATCACGTCGGCCTGCAGCAACCCGCCGATCAAGTGCTCCTCCGCGACCGGCGTGCCGATGCGAACGAGCACCTGAGGTAATTCGCGCTTGATTTCCACGGCGGTTGCCGGGTCGTGCAGCCGCCGGGCGAGCTCGGGAACGATGGCGTTGCCGTACCGCGCGAGCCTGGCTGCCGCATCGGCGGCAAGCTCCGGACGCGCGAGCGAGGCGAGGAGCGCCGCCACGACCTCCTCGCGCATCACGACAGAGACCGCTCCGATCGCCTGGCGGGCGACGCCGGCATTCGGGTCCGCCATCAGGAGGAGCAGGAGGTCGGTAAACAGGCCCGGCACGAGGGACAGCACGCGCGCGGCCTGCAGCCGGTCGCGCAGGCCGGCCTTCCCGTCCGACTGTGCCATCGCCATCAGGATGACGCGGGCGGCTTCGAGATTCTGTGACGGACCGGGAGACGCCAGGAACGCGGCCATGCCGGCGCGAATGGAGAAATCCTCGAACTCGCCCAGCTCTTCGAGCTGGCGAAGCGGATCGACCCGCATTTCGCGCGTGACGTAGAGTAGCGCTTCGGTCCGCACGCCAAGGTCCGGATCCCGGAGCAGCTCTGTCGCGCGGCGGCTGATCGACGTATCGCGTGCGGCGCTCAGCATGGCCAGCGCGCGCCGGCGTATCTCCGGACTCGCGTGCGCCAGGAGATTGCGCAGCGGGCGTTCGACGCCGGCGACCTCCTGCGTCTCGAGCAGGTCGAGCGCGTAGATCACCTCGTCAGGATCGTCGGACTCGAGTTTCGCGGCCGCCGCGATGGCGGCCGTGCGGTCGAGCCCGTTCGCGGCGAGCTGCTCGCTGTCGATCCGGTGCCGGTGGATGCTCGACTCGATCGTGCGCACGTACTCGGTGCGGAGCTTCAGCGCGACGGCCAGCCACGCGCCGATGAACCCGAGATTCACGGCGGCGGTCCCGCGAAGCCCGAGCCCCCAGCCGCCGAGCATGAAAAACCCTTTGGTCGTGATGCCGAGGAGCACGGCGCCGGCCGCGTCCGCCACCCGGCTGACGACGATGTCGATGGCGGTTTTGATCTGGGTGCGCCGGGCCGGCCCGAGCGGCAGGTACAGCAGTTCGTAACCGGTCTTATCGAGTGAGAAACGGAACCCCTGGTCGAGTCCATTTGTCAGCATCACGCTCCAGAAGGCAGGCGCCAGGAGAATGAGGGTGCTGCCGGCCCCCAGTGCCAGCGGGAGTATGAGGATCGTCAGCCCCAGGCCGAAGCGGCGGAGCGCCGGACCGACAAACAGGAGCTGCAGGGCGAAACTGACAACGCCCAGCGCGAAGTTGAACGTGCCGAAAAATGCCGTCATCGCATCGACGTTCCCCTCAAAGTTGCGATCGGCGAC
>JANNHC010000546.1:0-5385 GCA_031404215.1 Acidobacteriota bacterium | reverse complement strand
CCTTCGGCGACCTGGACAATGATGGCGACATCGACGTGGTGGTCAGCAACCTGGGCCAGAAGGCCTTGGTGCTCCGGAATGACGGCGGAAATCGCGGGAACTGGTTGGGGATCCGAACGGCTGGAAAGATCTCGAACCTCGATGGGATCGGATGCCGCGTGAAGGTGGTGTCCGCATCCGGATTGACTCAGCACTTCACTATCAACACGGCCGTAGGCTACCTTTCGGCCAGTGACAAGCGGCTCCTGGTGGGTCTCGGTAGCGATGCCACGGCCAGACTCGTTGAGATCCGCTGGCCTTCTGGCGTCGTTCAGAGATTCGACAACGTCAAGTCCGGGCAGACATTTACAGCGACCGAGCCAGCTCAATGATCACGCGTCGCACAATGCTCGCTCTCCTGGCCTGCTCAGCCGACGCGGCTTTTGGACAGGGAATCTCCCCACGCAGCGTGAAACCGCAGCCCCGCGGGAAGCCGTCCGGCCGTCCTTTTTCAGCGCGCTTCACCGATGTTGCGAAGCAGGCAGGCCTCACGCAGCCCATTGTCTACGGCGGCGTCGACACGAAGAGCTACATCATCGAGGTGGTCGGGTGTGGAGTCGCATTTCTTGACTACGACAACGATGGCTGGCTCGACCTCCTGGTTCTGAGCGGCACTCGGTTGGAAGGCGCGCCGCCGGGCACGACGAATCGCCTGTACAAAAACAATCGTGATGGCACGTTCACGGACGTGACCGCAAAGGCCGGGCTGACACGCGCGGGTTGGGCGTCGGCGGTCACGGTGGGTGATTACGACAACGACGGTTTTGACGACTTGTTCATCACCTCCTACGGCCACAACGTGCTCTACCACAACAACGGCGACGGGACGTTTACCGATGTAACCGATAAAGCTGGCCTTCGGAAGGATGCTGTACGCTACGGTTCTGGCTGCACCTGGGTGGACTACGATCGCGACGGACGTCTGGATCTGTTCGACGTCCACTACCTCAACACGACGCTCGAAAAGCTGCCCAAGCCTGGCGAAAATTCTGATTGCCGCTGGAAGGGCGTGCCCGTGAACTGTGGTCCTCGCGGTCTCCCCACCGGGTTCGTCGAGTTATTTCACAACAATGGAGACGGCACGTTCACGGATGTGAGCCGGCAGTCCGGGGTCGCGGCGGCCTCGGGGTCGTACCCCATGACCGCCGTAGCTGCGGACTACGACAACGACGGCTGGCCCGACATCTATGTCGCGTGCGATTCCACGCCGAGCTGGCTCTTCCGCAATCAACACGATGGCACCTTCCGCGAAGAGGGTCTCGAACGTGGCGCGGCGCTGAGCGAAGACGGACTGGAACAGGCGGGCATGGGCATAGGAATTGGTGACTACGATCTCGACGGCAACCTGGACATTTTCAAAACGCATTTCGCCGACGATTCAAATGTTCTGTACCGCAACGACGGCAAGGGAAACTTCGACGATGTCACCATCCGCGCGGGCATAGGCGTCGAGACCAGGTACGTGGGGTGGGGAGCGGGGATCGTCGATCTCGACAACGACGGCCTCCCCGACCTGTTCCTGGTAACCGGGAGCGTCTATCCCGAGGTGGAGCAGAAGCTTCCGGCCTACCCCTTCCGAACGCCGCGATTGGTGTTCCGCAACCTGGGTGATGGCAGGTTCGAGGAATTGATTGACGAAGCGGGAACCGGGGTGGCCGCGGCGCACACGAGCCGTGGCTGCGCCTTCGGGGATTTCGATAACGATGGCGACGTGGACATCCTGGTGATGAACATGAACGAGCCGCCGTCGTTGCTGCGCAACGACGTCTCGGGCAATGGCCGCTGGTTGAAAGTCTTTCTCCTTGGCGTGACGTCGAACCGCAGCGCCATTGGCGCGCGCGTGACGGCTCGTTATGGAGGCCGCGTCCAGGCCCAGGAGGTGAGTGCTCAATCGAGCTTCTACTCCGCCAACGACCGCCGGTTGCACTTCGGCCTGGGCGCCGCAACGGCCGCGGACCTGAATATCCGCTGGCCCAACGGCGCTTCGGAGAAGATCGACAACGTCGAGGCGGACCAGCTCGTCGTCATTCGCGAGGGCGCGGGAATTGTCCGCCGGCAGAAATTTGCTCGCTAATATGAAAGAGGAGCGCCTTCCGTCTCCATCGCCACGGGAGCATCGATGTCATCTCGCATAGCCCTCATGGCGCTGGCGCTTGTCGTGTGCCCCTGGCTGGCTGCGGCCCAACCGACATACACGAACCCGACGCTGCCTGGAGATCACCCGGACCCGTCCATTATCCGCGTCGGCGACGACTACTGGGCCACGGCGACCACGTCGCAGTGGGCGCCGATTTTTCCGCTGCTGTACTCGCGGGACTTGGTCAACTGGGAGCAGATAGGCGCAGTCTTCGACAGACCGCCAGCGTGGTCGGGCGGGAGTTATTGGGCGCCGGAGATCGCCTACGATGGGCGTCGCTTCCTCGTGTATTACACGGCACGCAAGAAAAGTGGACCGCTCTGTGTCGCGGTGGCGACCGCGAGGGCACCGAACGGTCCCTACCGAGACCATGGGCCCCTCGTGTGCCAGGAGGCGGGATCGATCGACGCGGTGGCGGTGACCGACGAGCAGGATCGCCGGTATCTGGTCTGGAAAGAGGACGGCAACAGCCGCAAGCGACCGACGACCCTCTGGGCGCAGCGCCTTTCGTCAGAAGGCACGGCGCTCCTCGGACCGCGTCATCAGCTGCTGCGGAACGACGCGCCATGGGAGGCCCACGTTATCGAGGGACCGTTTGTCCTCAGGCGCAATAGCTGGTTCTACTTGTTCTACTCCGGGGATGCCTGTTGCGGCCGGGCGTGCAACTACAAGCTTGGTGTGGCACGCGCCCGGGCGCTGCTCGGCCCATGGGAGCGCAATCCGGTCAATCCCATCCTCGCAGGAAACAACGCCTGGAAATGCCCGGGTCATGGCTCGATTGTCACCACTCCAGACGGACGCGATTATCTGCTGTACCACGCGTACGAACCTGATCCCTTTCAGTTCGCCGGCCGTCAAGGTCTGCTCGACGAGATCACGTGGGGAGCTGATGGCTGGCCCGCCATCAATGGCGGCCGAGGGCCGAGCGATCGTGGCGCCGCACCGGCCGGCATCAGCGGTCGCGAACGCCGCAGCGAATTCCTCGATGAGCTGACGGGGCCAGCGCTCCAGGCAGGATGGCAATGGCCATGGGATCGCGACCCTGGGCGCCGCTTCGTGGCGGGATCCCTTGCCCTCCGCACGTCAGCGCGAAGCAGCGGCAGCGCGGTGGACACGGTTGTCGCGCGACCCACGCTTTCGGACGACTATACGACCACCGCGCGCGTTGTCGGATCGCGCGCGTCCGAGGAGGCGATGGTCGGTCTTGCGGCATACGGCGACTCGGAGAACGCAGTCGGCATTTCGCGCAACGGGCCCCGCGTCGTTCTCTGGATGCGTGAAAAAGGACTTCAGCGGCAGCTCGCCAGCGCCGAGGTGACAGCTGGGCCGAGTCTGGATTTGCGCATGATCGTTTCACACGGTCGGCGCTTTCAGTTTGCCTTCAGCACCGACGGCCGCGAGTGGCGCACGCTTGGTGAGGCTGCGGAGGGAGGCTATCGGCCGCCGTGGGAACGCGCCGTGCGCGTTGCGCTGGCCGTGGGAGGGCCGCCGGGTGTCGAAGGGCGGTTCGACTGGGTGCGGATCGAGACGCGTTGAGAGACGGAGGAATCCAAACCATAGGTCGATTCCTCAATCAGACCATGACCGCGGTTGTCGATCGTGGCGGCTACTCGCGGATTGGCCGCACCCAGCCGCGTCGGGGTTCCGCCGCGCGATCGCTAAGGCACCCGCCCCGCCCACTTCACGGCGTTGGCCAGCAGGGTCTTGAACGCCTGGTGGTCGTGCACCCGCTCGTCGTGGCCCAGGGTGATCCCGACGATACGAGCGGTAGAGTGCCGGGTGATCCAGACGGCCGGGTGCGGCTGCTTGAACCGCACGCTCGGCGACGTCTCGGCCAGGACCTCGATGGGCGCAGTGCCCGCAGGGATCTTGTCCGCTTCCGCGTTCAGATAATAGAGCTCGTCCTCGACGTCGAACGACGCGGGCACTCCCTTCATGATCGGATGATCCGGCTTCACGGCGTTGACCGAGAATTTCGCGATGCGGTCGTGCCCGCGTGCGCCGCCGCCGACGATGGCCGCGTTCAATTCTGGCCATTGAGGAAATCCGTACCAGACTCCCGGGTGCAGCATGACGAGGCCTTTGCCGGCCGCGGCAAAATCAAAGAGCGCCTTGCGATAGGCCGGCGTATCGAAGAACTGCCGGTTGACGCTGATGACGGCGACGTCGGCCTTGCCGATCTCCGCGGCGGCCTGATCGCGATCTTCGGTGTAGTTGACGCTGAATCCGGCGGTGGCAAGCGTGGCGCTGTCGGTCCCGCCGAAGAACGTCCCGAAATTGTGCGAGCTGCCGCCGCCGATCACGAGGACCTTCGTCTTGCCGGCCGTCCAGACGATCGGCTTGGTCTCCGGGAGGGGAGCGTCACCTCGCCCGCCTTCCTTCGGCGTCGCCGCTGCCTGCGTTTGGCTCGCGGGCGCCTGCGGCCCTGGACTCTGGGCCCGGGGCGCGGGGGCCGAGATCGGCTTTCCCGCAGGTTCGTCGCCGGCGGTGATCGCGACCGTGGCCGGCACGATGTCCGTGTCGTAGCTTTCCAGGACGATCTTTGCTAACGGCGCCTTCTTGCCGAGATTCACTGTGAAGTAGCGCAGTTGCCCCCGGCGGGTGAAATCGCCGGCGTCAGTGCTGAGCGGCACCTCCGCGCGGACGAAGGTATCGGCGAAGACCTCACCGTTCTTGAGCACGTGCTCCTCGCTCGTGCCATCGGCGAACTGTACGACGACCTTCATCGCGGGCGTGCCGCGCACCGCGTCGCCGCCCGTCGGCCACGCCCACCCGCCAACACCGCCCAGGAAGTGCAGGCTCGCCGCCGTAACTGTCGTCGGAATCTCGACCCGCTGTGGAAAATCATCCGACAGATTGCCGCGGCCCGGCCCGCCCTTGAGCGCCACCAGGTTGGTGCCGCTCGCGGATCGCGCCGGGTCCATCACGAAGAACGGCACGCCGCCCACCGACACGTCGCCAAACTTGTGCAGCGTCACGGTCTCGTCGCGCTCGTCTTCGCGGCGGAAGCCACGGCGGCTATCGGCCGTATAGGCCTGGCGCAAATCGACCACACGGAATTTCTGTGCGTCGCTGCCGAGGAAACTGAGGATGTCCCGCAGCGCCTCGGCCCCGAGCGCTTCGAACCCTTCGGGCATGAGCGACCGCCGCGTGTTCTCTCTGCCGGTGATCTCGTCCTTCTTGATCTCCACGTCGCCAGCCGGCCCGCG
>JANNHC010000545.1:0-5348 GCA_031404215.1 Acidobacteriota bacterium | reverse complement strand
CGCAAGGCGCTGGCATGCTCTTGCGCGGCGCTGGCGTCGTCATGCATAGCGGCATCGCGCAAGGCCATGAGCACGTCGCCGGTGAGCGGCTCTCCCTTCTCGGCCATCTCGTGCACCCGCAACTCGAATTCCGCGAACTGTGTCTGCCGGAAGACGGTGCCCTTGATGCCCTCGAGATAGTTGCCCAGCAGCGACAGCTTCGTCGCATCGTCTGTAATCGTCTTGAGCATGTAGTCGATGAGCAGCGCTTCATTGAATGTCGAGGCGACCTCCGCGACAAAGATCGGATAGTCGGCGAGAGGGTAGGGCTGCGTCTTGTTCGACAGGTACGACTGCATCGTGTGGCCGAGCTCGTGCGCGACCGTGCTGACGTCGTTGTACTTGCCGTTGTAGTTAATCAGCATGTACGGATGGACGTCATACGCGCCGCCGTTGGAATAGGCGCCAGACCGCTTCCCCGGGTTGGGATACAGATCGATCCAGCGCTCGTTGAACGCGCGGGTCGTCGCGGCGGCGTACTCGGCGCCGAGCGGCTTGAACGCAGCCAGGACGTGCTTCTGGGCCTCTTCCGCCGTGTACGTGAGATCGACCGACGCGACGAGCGGGGCGTAGAGGTCGTAGTAGTGGAGCTGCGGCAGACCCATCATCTTTTTCCGCAGGGTCAGATAGCGGTGGAACGTCGGCAGGCCACGGTTCACGCCGTCGATGAGGCGTGTGTACACGGTGGTCGGGATGTTGGCCGCGTCGAGCGAGCGCTCGAGTGCGCTCTTGTAATTGCGGGCTTTCGCGTAGAACACGTCCGACTGCACCTGGCCGCTCAACGTGGAGCCAAAGGTGCCGCGGAATGCGCCAAGCGCACCGAAGTACGCGGACATGACTTTTTCCCGGTCGGCACGGTTCGGCACCGCCCGATACAGATTGAAGCCGGCACTATCGATCTTGACGCTCTTGCCGTCGCTCAGCGTGACGCTCGGATTCGGAAAGTCGGCGTTCGACAGGATGCCGTAGACGTCTGACGGCGCGTTGGCCAGCACCGAGGAGCTTGCGAGCAGCTTTTCCTCGGCGTCGCTGAGCGTATGCGCGCGGCGGCGGAGAATGTCGTGCAGGTAGAAGTTATAGACCTTCAGCCTCGCCTCGCGCGAGATGAAAGTCTCGATTTGCGCCGCGTCGATCTTCAGGATTTCCGGTTCGATGAACGAGATCTCGGCGCCGAAGTTCGCCCCGATCTGTGCCATCTCCTGCTGCATGCCCTGGTACATGCTGACGCGCGTGTCCTGGTCCGACGTCATGCTGGCGTAGACGTACAGGCGCGTGAACTCCTTCGCCAGGCGCGTTGCGAGCTCCAGCGCGTCGGCCAGCTTCTGTGGCGACGAGGCGAGCGTCCCCTTGAAGGCCCGTGTCGCCGCCAGATCCGCGACCAGCTTGTCTTTGGCGGCGCGCCAGGCCTGATCGGTCGCGTAAATCTGCGTCAGGTCCCATTTGTAGCGATCTGGGATCGCGCCGCGCTCCTGCTGCTGCGCCGCGCGCGGAAAGGCTGTCGCCGCAAGGCCGAGGGCACATGCGATTACAAATCCGTGAACGCTTCGTCTCGAGGTCGCGAACATGAGGACTCCTTGGAGAAAGCCTAGTTTCTCACGGAGCGGTCCTTGCTAGATCCGGATATATGCCGCTCTGCTTCATCGTGGACGACCACGGCGACACGCGCGAAGGATTCGCCGAATACCTGCGCGACTGGGGGTTTGAGGTGCGTACTGCAGGCGGCGCCCGTGACCTTGATGCCCTGCTGGCAGCCGACACGCCGGCGGCGATCCTCATGGATGTGCAGATGCCGCACGTCGATGGCTGGACGCTGACGCGTGAAATCAAAGGAAATTTACACACGCGCGACGTGCGGATTCTGGTCATCTCGGCTTCAGTCCGGCCCGAGGACCGGCAGGCCTCCCTGGCGGCAGGGGCCGACGCCTTCATCGCCAAGCCGTGTGACCCGCACGCGATTGTGATGGAGCTGACGCGGCTGCTGGAGCCCGAAGTGCCTGACGATCACGTAAATTGTTCTCTCCCCTGATGTAAATCATGACGCGGCGGAGCCCGCGCCCGCCTCTTGGCCCGACATTTCGTCACCCGCTTGATTTGCCCCCCCGCACGTGCGCGATCATGGGGCATGGCGAAGCCAATCGATCCGCGCACCCAAATCGGCCACGTGCACCTGAAGGTGTCCGACCTCGATCGTGCCGTGGCGTTCTATGCCGGCGTGCTCGGCTTCGAGGTCACGTCCCGCATCGGCCAGTCCGCGGCGTTCCTCAGCGCCGGCGGGTATCACCACCACATCGGGCTCAATACGTGGGAGAGCCAGGGCGGCGGCCCGCCGGCACCGGGCACGACCGGCCTTTATCACGTCGCCATCCGATACCCGGATCGCGCATCGCTCGGCGATGCGCTCCGCCGCCTGCGCGAGGCGCATGTCGTGCTCGACGGCGCCAGCGATCACGGCGTCAGCCAGGCGCTGTACCTTCGCGACCCCGATGGCAACGGCATCGAGTTGTACTGCGACCGGCCGCGCGCCGAGTGGCCGCGCGCGGCGGACGGCACAATGAAGATGGTGACCGAGCGTCTCGATGTCGATGCGCTCCTCGCCGCGGCGGCCGCGCCCTCACGAGAGACGGCCGGTGTGGAGTCCTTGTACGCGTTGATGACCGACGCCAATCGCGCGCGCCTTCGCGAGTTGCGCGGCAAACTTCTGCAGCTGCACAAGGTCCTCCTCGACGATGCGCGTGTGGCCTATGAAATGGATCGCGGACGCATCCCATCGAACGCCGCGCTGCTGCAGCTCGTCATCAGCGACCCGTGGTTTGCGTGGCTGCACTCGCTCTCGGAGCTCGTCGTCCGCATCGACGAGACGGTCGAAGCCGATTCCCCGGCGACCGACGCCGACGCCTCGACACTCATCGACCAGGTGGAGAGGCTCCTCACGGCGTCAGAGACAGGCGAAGGCTTTCAGCGCCGGTACTACGACGCGCTGCAGCGGCAGCCGGCCGTCGTGCTGGCGCACGCGGACGTGCGGCGCGTCATCAAGACGATGCGGTAAACAGCAAGCTGCTATGATGCCGCGCGATAGTGGCCTCTGACTCTCCCGCAGGACTCCCCACCCACCCGGCTGACGCGGCGACTGGCTCCACGTCTCGCGCTCCTGCCGGACCCGCGACGGCGGCCTCAGGCCGAAAGCGGCCTGCCTTCGATCGTTCGATTGTCGAGGGCCCGATTGTGTCGGCGGTCTGGAAGATCGCGTGGCCGGCGGTCCTTCAGAACGCGATCGGCGGACTCCAGGGCATCGTCGATCACGCGCTGGTCGGACACTACGTCGGCTACACCGCCAACGCCGCCATCGGCGTGAGCTGGCAGATCTTCCTGGTTGTCATCGTCTTCATCAGCTCCCTGTTCACGGGTATGGGGGTGCTCGTCGCTCGGGCTGCGGGCGCCGGCGACCACGACAAGGTGAACCGCACGGTGTATCAGGCCTTCCTGACGGCGGTCGCATTGTCGGTCGGCATTCTCGCGCCGATCGGATACCTGCTCTCGCCGATCCTGCTCGACCTGGTGAACGCGACTCCCGCCGTCCGCGCCGAGGCGCTGCCGTTTCTGCAGACGATGTTTCTCTACAGCATCGGCTTGCTGATGTTCTTCATGCTGGGCGGGGCGCTACGCGCGGCCGGCGATGCGCGAACGCCCTTGCGTCTCGGCATCGCGATGACGGTGCTCAACTTCGTCTTGAACGTCGTGTTCATCAGCGGGGCGGGTCCTATCCCGGCATTCGGCACCCGTGGCGCCGCCATCGGGACGGCCATCGCGACGATCGCGGTGTCGTCGGTCGGCCTGTGGCTGCTGTTTGCGGGCCGGCTGGTCGTTCATTTCGAGCGATCGATGCCGCTTCGTCCTGACTTCACGATCATCCGAGCGCTGTTTCGGTTCGGTCTGCCGGCCGGCATCCAGGGCGTCGCGATGAACGTGGCGGGCGTCATGCTGCTGCGTTTCATCGGGTCGCTGCCCGACAGTGCTGAAGCGCAGGCCGCTTACGCGGTCGGGTACTCCGAGCTCTTCTCGCTGATCACGTGGACTTCGGTGGGGCTGATGGGTGCAGCCGCCGCGGTTGCCGGGCAGAATCTCGGCGCAGGCCGGCCGGATCGCAGCGCACGCGCCGTCCACATTGCTGCCCGGATCGGCCTCGGCGTCGCCGCAACGATAGGCGCGCTGTTTCTGTTGATTCCCGAGCCGCTGCTGGCCGTGTTCGGACTGAACGATCCCACGGTCGTGCGGCTCGGCACGGAGTTGCTGCGGTTTCTCAGCGTCTCGGGTTTGTTTGTCACCGTCGCCTTGACCTACACCGGCGGGCTGCAGGGAACCGGAGATACGCGCAGTCCTCTTTACATCACCCTGATTTCACAAGTTATCCTCCCGCTCGGCATCTGCTTTACGTTGAATCGCACCGGCAATCTTCAAGCCTCAGGCGTATGGACGGCCATTCTCGTCGGCCATGTGACGCGGTGCCTCCTCTCGGTTCTGCGCTTCCAGCAGGGCAAATGGCGGCAGATTCTGGTGTAGGGGGCAGGCCTGCGGTTTTTCGTCCTCCTCGCGAAGCCCTGCCCTCACGGCAGCCTACAGGCTGCGCTACGGCCGCGGCGGCTGCTGATCACCGATCGGACTCGCTCTTGCACAGGTCCCGAGCAGGAGGATTGCGCCGATGAGGTGGACGCCTGGCAATCGCGGCAACATAGAGGATTTACGTGGGCGCTCGGGAATGGGCATGAGAGCGGGGGGCCTCGGGATCGGCGGCCTGCTCGTCATGCTAGTGCTCAGCTGGGCCACGGGCATCGACCTGCTGTCCCTGGTTGGCGGCGGTGGCGGATCGCCAATCGAGACGGTCGGGACCACCGGAACCGTCGCCAGCACGCCGGAAGAAGAGAAGGTCGTGGACTTCGTGGGTGCGGTCATGGACGACACGCAAGCCACCTGGCGGCAACTGCTGGGAGAACGATATCAGCCCACAAAGGCCCGCCTGTTTCGCGACGCCATTCAGTCCGCGTGCGGTTTTGCCGAGTCGGCCAGCGGCCCGTTCTACTGCCCGGGCGATCACTACGTGTATCTCGATCTGGGATTCTTCGACGAGCTGAGGCGGCGGTTCGGCGCCTCCGGCGATTTCGCGGAAGCCTACGTGCTGGCGCACGAAGTCGGACATCACGTGCAATCGCTGCTCGGCACAGATACCGAGATGCGGCAGGCCCAGGCGCGCAACCCGTCGGCGCGAAACGATCTCTCCGTTCGGCTCGAGCTGCAGGCCGACTGCTACGCGGGCG
>JANNHC010000544.1:0-1919 GCA_031404215.1 Acidobacteriota bacterium | reverse complement strand
CCAGTCTTCCAGCCCGACGACAACCTGTGGCCGGGTTGGGGTTGGGGGGTCCGATAGCGGGCATTATGTTGACGTGCCATTCTAATGCTATCCTCCCGCTCTCGTCACTGACGGCGATGGCGGTGATGCCCGTGCTGACGTTCGTCAGCGTTACCCTAGCCCCGGGGACTATCGCGCCGGACGCATCACGGACGGTACCAAGCACCGAGGCGCGGCGTCGAATTGCGCGAATCCTGTCGCCGGAATCAACAGCGCAGCGACGATCACAGCCAAAAGAGTTCGGTACACCACGCGTACACTGGGTCTGCGGGATCATCGGGGCCCTCCTGGAGCGGCCGACAGTATAGGCCAGCGGGTTGTCGACGGTGTGACCGCGGTCGTCCGTATCGCAGCCCTTCCGCCTCCGCATTGCTTCCACCCTTCGCAAGCTGACGCGCGTCTCGCACGTCACGGTGCTTTCGAGATCGGCCGGATTCGGATGTTGCGCCACCTGCTTATCAGTGGCTCGCTGACCGCTACCCCGGAGCCCGCATACAGCGGCATGTTGACCTCGCGTTCGCTCAAGCCGTGAATCTGCAGCCCGATGAACCCTCCGGGGTGAGTCTTGTACACCTCCTCGTTGACGAGATCTTCCACCGCGTGGCCATTTACCCAAGTCTGAATCCGCGGGCCTCTGGCGACGATGCGCACCTTGTTCCACCCGTCGTCGATGAAGTGATGATGGCCGTCGTCAATCTTCTGCTGCGACGAAAGCCAGTTCGTCCCCAGCGCCTCGCCGTAGAGCAGCCCGGTCGTCGGCTGCCCTTTGTAGAACCTGCGCACTTCCACCTGCGGTCCATTGACCCTGCCGGCGAACGATTCGAAACTTCTGCCCGTTGCTTTCACCGGCCTCACGTGCGTCCTGATCTGGATGCCCTGGTTCGTGACTCTGTCGACCATCGTTTCGAGCTCGAGCTCGAAGTCGTCGAATTCGCGCGTCGTGCAGAGGAACGAGTTCATGCTCGCGCTGCTCTCCACCGTTCGGCCGACAATGGCGCCGCCTTCGACGGTGTAGGTGTGCGCTCCGTTCATATGGACCCAGCCGTTCAACGTGGCCCCGTCGAACAGCTGGATCCAGTCCGAGCTCGATTCTGGGTTGTCGTCTCTGCCGGCCTGCGGTTGATCGCTCGCCGACGGCAGCGCGAACGCGATGATCGCATCGCCCGACTTGGTGGCGTTCTTTCCGCCGCCTCCCGCGGCAATGACGACGTACTGGCGGCCGTCGACCATGTACACGCTGGGCGTGGCATAGCCGGCCGCCGGCAGCTGGTGCTCCCACAGCAGTCTTCCCGAATGCTTTTCGAATGCGCGAATGTTTTCATCGGCCGTTGCGGCAACGAATATCAAACCTCCGGCCGTGGCCACGGCGCCGCCGAAATTCATCGACCCCGTATTGCGGATTCCTTTGGCAACCAGTTGAGGATATTCACCGAGCGGCACCTTCCAGATAATTTCGCCCTTCACGAGATCGATGGCGTTGAGCGTTCCCCACGGAGGCGAGATCGCCGGCACGCCGTTCTGATCGCTGAAGACGGTGTATCCCTCGATCGTGTACCGGTCGGGCGATCCCGTGATGGCGCTGCTCTTCACGGCGCCCGGCGCGCTGGTCAAGTACGCGATCAATGCGCTCGTTTCCTGCGGACGGAGGTAGCCGAACGCGGGCATGCTGTTGCGCCCCTGGAGAATGACGGCCTCGATTTCCTGCCTGCTCGTCTTCAGGTCCAGCAGTGAAGGGGTATGTGGCGAAACGCCCTGCCGTTCCGCTCCGTGGCACGCGACGCACGTACGCTCGTAAATCTGCCGTCCCAGCTGAGCTGGAATGAGTGGGGCATCCGCAGGCGAGTCGTAGACGGCGCGAAGCCTGTTGATGGTGGGCGCTT
>JANNHC010000543.1:0-3715 GCA_031404215.1 Acidobacteriota bacterium | reverse complement strand
TTGCAGCCGGTAGCCCCACTCGTGGAGCAGACGCCCCACCGTCGTGGAACTCACGCCCCAGCCCTGCGTCGTCAAGGCGGCTGTCAGCTTCGCCCGGCTTTTACACGTCCACCGCAACGGCGACATGGGGTCGCCGCGCGTCAGCGGCTCTACCAATGCCTCCAAGGCGGCCTTCACCCCCGGTTGCGTGACCCCGATCCCGGGACGCCCCGCCCCCGCGCGCCGAATGCGCGTCGTGGTTCCGACGCCAGCCGCCAACTCGCGGCGGCCTTTGCGGATCGTTTCCCGCGCCAGCCCCGTCGCCGCCGAGACCAGCGCGTCGCCGCCGTAGCCGATCACGACCGATTCGGCAGCGGCCCAGAGACGACGCGCCCGTTCATCCAGCAGCGGCGCCATGATGGTGAACTTGCCAACGATCGCCGCTTCGAGATCCTCATTGCGTCTCACACACCTGTTAGATCATACTCACACGAAGATAGCAAGATAATTTTGGTCATAATCCTTAGACTAGGCGCCATGACTCCACGACATGCCGCGTTCAGCGTCCTTCTCTGCTCGATCCTGCTGGTGACGGGCGTCCAGTCACAGGAAGGCTTCACTCCGCTGTTCAACGGCCGGGATCTCACCGGCTGGAAGGTGCCGGCCGGCGACAACGGCCACTGGCGCGTCGTCGACGGCGCGATCGACTACGACGCGGAGAGTGAAGCCGCAGGCGACAAGTCTCTCTGGAGCGAGAAGTCGTTCGGCGATTTCGTCCTCCGGGTCGACTGGCGGATCAAGGCCACGCCATACGTGAATCCGAATGTGTTCATCCTCAAGCCCGACGGGAGCCATAAGAAGGATGCGGATGGAAAAGAGATCCGGGTTCCCGTGCCCGACTCCGATTCGGGCATTTTCCTGCGCGGAGCGGGCAAATCACAGGTGAACATCTGGGGCTGGCCGGCCGGGTCCGGCGAGGTGTACGGCTACCGCATCGACGACAAGATGCCGCCGGAGGTCCGCGCGGGCGTGACGCCGAAGCGCAATGGGGACCGCGACATCGGCCAGTGGAACACGTTCGAGATCACCATGCGGGGCGAGCGGCTGACTGTGGTGTTGAACGGCATCGAGGTGATCGTCAACGCACAGCTGCCGGGCATCGCGGCGCGGGGACCGATCGCGCTGCAGCACCATGGCTCGAAGAAGGGCGGCGTCTGGACCAGCCCGCCGAGCCTCGTCCAGTTCCGCAATATTTCGATCAAGGAACTTTAGGCCGATGCTCTGTTTACTCGTATGCAGCCTCGTAGCGCTGGTGCTTTCCCCGCCCCTTGCGAGTTCGCGCACGCAGGAGGCACAGCCGGCCGCCGCCAACCGGATCCGTGTGCTCCTCGACACCGACGCCAACAACGAGCTCGACGACCAGCACGCGATCGCTTACATGCTGTTCAACGGCCGCGTCTTCGACGTGGAAGGGATCACGGTCAACCGCACGCGCGCAGGGGGCGACATCACCCAGCACTACGCCGAGGCGGAACGCATCATCCGGCTCGCGAATCTGCACGGGCGCGTGCCGCTGCACCGCGGCGCGAGCGGTTCGTTCCAGGAAATCGAGGGGCATCTGAACCGGCCCGCCTACGACGGCGATGCGGCCGTGCGCTTCATCGTCGAGCGCGCCCATGCCGGCGACCGCCGGCCGCTGGTGCTGCTCCCGGTCGGCAAGCTGACGAACATCGCGCTGGCGCTGAAGAGGGATCCGTCGATCGCCCGGAAGGTGCGAGTCGTCTGGCTCGGCTCCAACTACCCGGAGCGCGGCGAGTACAACCAGGAGAGCGATCCCGCGTCGCTCAGTTATATCCTCGAGCAGACCGATGTGCCGTTCGAGATCGTCACGGTGCGCTACGGCAAACCCGACGGCACGGATGCCGTGAGGGCCACGCGTGACGACATTCGCGCGAGGATGCCGGGCAAGGGGCCGCGCGTTTCGCCGCCGGTGACGGGCCGCGACGGCGGGACCTACCAGACGTTCGGCGACTACTCCGTCGCATTGTTCGAGCGCATCGACCTGAACGGCAATCCACCGTCGCGGTCGCTGTTCGACATGGCGGCGGTCGCGATCGTCAAGAACCCCGCCTGGGCCACGGCGCGGCGCATCCCGGCTCCGAAGCTGGAGCCGACCGGATGGATCGACCGCCCCGGTCACGCGCGTACCGTGATCGTGTGGGAGAAGTTCGACAAGGCCGCGATCATGCGCGACTTCTACGAGAGCATGGAGCGCTTCGAGCTCGTACGGTGAGGCTTCGCGGGCGGGCGCCTGTCGCTGACCGCGTTCGTCTGATCGTTGCGATTCAACGAGCTCTCGCGCCACCGACCGTGAGGCGCCGAAGCTCGTCGAGGTACCTCGGCACCGCGATCTTCGGCTCCTCCTCGTCCTCGTACTCCAGCGCCAGCCAGCCACGATAGTTGATGTCGCTCAGGATTCGCACGATCCGCGGCAGATCGGCCGGCTTTCCAGCGATCTTCGTCTTGATTTGCGCGGTGACGGCGTACGGCGCGATCATGGCGAGCTCGGCGTAGGGATCCGCGCTGCGGAAGTTGCCGCTGTCCCAGGTCACGCCAAACCACTCCGAGTCGATCGCGCGGACGATCGAGACCAGTTGCTCGGCGGTCGTCACGATGCCGCCATGGTTCTCCAGGGCGAGGATCACCCCCTTGCGGCCGGCGTACTCGCAGCACTCGCGGATGGCGTCGATGGTCCATTGGCGAGCCTGCGCCTCGGTCGTGCCCTTCTGCAGGTCGCCCGCGAAGATCCGGATCGTCGGCGCGCCCATGTCGGCGGCCCGATCGATCCAGAGCTTCGTATAGGCGATCTCCCGGTCACGAGCGGGTCCGGGCGGATGCGTGAACGTGTTGCCGATGGCGGTACCCGACACCGACAGGCCCGCCAGGAACGCGCGGCGGCGCAATCGCTGCAGATACTTGTCCGGCAGTGGATCCGGAACGTAATAAGAGGTGGGTTCGGTCCCCGGCAGCCCGTACTGGGCGCAAAGATCGACGAAGTCCTCCAGCGTCATCGAACCGGCAGCGCCGGCCGAACCCGCACTCTGCGCCGCGCCGGAGCTCCGGCGCCGGTAATCGGTGAGGTACTTGCGAAACGAATACGCGGCCAGGCTCAATTGCATCAGCGGGCCGCCGCTGCGCTTGATCTGATCGTTGGCTCCGGCCGAGACGGGCAGCCCCGCAACCGCCGCCGTCGCCCCGACAGACTTCAGAAATGCGCGTCGTGATCGGTTCATCGCGATCTCCCTTCGATTCCGCTCAGGGCAAGCCTTCGCAACTGGCTCCGCTAGTCCGTCTTGCCGCCCGCGACGTTCGGAACGATGAAGGGGGAACGGTACTGATTCCGCGAGAACATCGCGGTGGCTTCCGCATCACCCTTGCAAGTGTACGTGAGCGGATCGAAATACAGCGTGCGGCCGGTGCGATATGAGATGTTGGCCAGGTGGCACAGCGACGTCGAGAGGTGCCCCTCGACGATGTCGGCGTGGAACGCCTCGGTCTTGCCGGCCCGCAGGCCGTCGAGGAAGTTGCCCCAGTGATTGCCGTCACGTTCGCCGTCCTTCGAGCCGGCGAACGGCTCGCGCTCGCGCTTGCGGAAGGCCTTCCACGTGCTGCCGTTGATCTCC
This sequence comes from Acidobacteriota bacterium, assembly GCA_031404215.1. Lineage (GTDB taxonomy): Bacteria > Acidobacteriota > Vicinamibacteria > Vicinamibacterales > 2-12-FULL-66-21 > JALZOC01. The sequence continues at coordinate 53 of JANNHC010000543.1, read as the reverse complement.
AGCCAGCCGTCGGCACCGAAGAACAGATTGCCGACCTCCTGCCCCTGGCTGCC
>JANNHC010000542.1:0-2438 GCA_031404215.1 Acidobacteriota bacterium | reverse complement strand
CGGCCGGGGCGAGACTGAGTAGGGCCGGCGCAGAGAGATCGTGACATGCGCGTGACTCTTCGGCTCGAGGAGCTCCGGGACGATGTGACGTTTGCATGCGCGCCTACTTGCCGATTCGCTTCTGAATGTCGTCGGCACGTTGGCTGGCGCGGAACTCGATGATCCGGAACTCCGCCAATCCGTGCGCGTGAAACGGATCCTCCTCGACGATCGCTTCGATCTCTCGACGATTCCTGCCGACGGCGATGATGATTCCGCCGTCTCGGGGAATCTTCCGCCCTGAGACCAGGAAAATTGCCTGCGGCGTAATACTTCTTCAAGAACGCCACGTGCGCGGCCATCCGGGCATCGATCTCGGCGAGGTCGACTTTGTACACCAGCTCGATGACGAACATAGCCGTTCAAATCGCACGAAACGTCAGGCGGCGTCAAGGCCCTCGCCGGCACTCAGCGCTGAAGATCTGCGGCAGGACCCTGATGGCGACGTCGCGGTGAGGTTCGTGTCCCGCGCTCGATCACTTCGCTCCGGGCGGGTGGGCCGGGTGCCACGGTCAGGCGTCGTTGTGAACGGCAGGAACTCCCAGGTGGACGCGAGGTCGGCGCCACCGCTAGAATTCGAGTGGAGTGCATTGATCGGAGCGTAATCCGGTCCAAGACCGACCCACGAACCGGTGAGGAGCTCATGAGCACAAGGAATCTGCTGAGTGTAGCTTTGCTTCTGTGCCTCGGCCTCGGTTCGACACTGCGGCCGTACGCGCAGGCCCCGGCAACGGTGTTCGTCGGAGTGCATGTGATTCCCATGGACAGGGAGACTGTCCTTCGGGATCAGGCCGTCGTAATCCGCGACGGTGCGATCGAGTCAATCGGACCTGCGGGACAGGCGCAGATCCCTCCGGGCGCCGTTCGAATCGAGGCAACCGGCAAGTACCTGATCCCGGCGCTCGGCGAACTGCATGCGCACATTCCAGGGGGTCAGGCGCCTGAGTCGGTCGTCGAGCGCACCCTGTTCCTCTATGCCGCCAACGGCATCGGGACCATCCGCGGGATGCTCGGCGACCCGAGACACCTGACGTATCGGGAACGGGTTGCGAAGGGCGGGCTGTTCAGTCCGCGCATCTACACGTCGGGGCCGTCCTTCAACGGAAACACCGCAGCGACGAAAGAGGTTGCCGTGGAAACCGTAGCGGCACAGAAAGCTGCCGGTTACGATCTGCTGAAGATTCATCCAGGAGTGCCCAGGGACGCCTTCGACGCGTTGGCCGCCAAGGCGAACGAATTGGGGCTGCCGTTTGCCGGCCACGTACCGGCTGCCGTGGGCCTGCATCGGGCACTCGAAGCAAAATACCGCTCCATCGATCACCTGGACGGTTATGTGGAGGCGCTCGCGAAGAATCCGTCCGAGTCCGTCACCTTCGGCGTCAACCTGATGGCACAGCTGGACGAATCGAAAATCCCGGCGCTCGTCCAGAAAACGAAGGAAGCCGGCACCTGGCACGTTCCAACGCAGATTCTCCTCGAGCACTGGCTGGACGACGTCGATCCCGAGGCGATGGCGCGCTGGCCGGAGATGAAACATGTCGAGCCGAGCCTGCTGACAAAGTGGATCGCCAACAAGCAGGGCAACCTGGCCAAGTTCCCGGCGGCGGACCGTCAGAAGTTCCTGGCGCTTCGCCGCAGGTTGATCAAGGCGCTGCACGACGGCGGCGTTCCCATTGCGCTCGGCTCGGATGCGCCGCAGACGTGGAACGTGCCCGGCTTCTCGGCGCACCGCGAGCTGAAGACGTACGTCGCCTCGGGGCTCACGCCGTATCAGGCACTGAGGACGGGAACCGCCAACGTCGCCGTCTATTTCGGAACCCAGGCGACAGCGGGCACGATTGCCAAGGGCCTCCGCGCTGATCTGGTGCTCCTCGACGCGAATCCCCTCGACGACATCGACAACACTTCGAGAATCGCCGGCGTCATGCTGACCGGCAGGTGGCTCTCCAGAGCCGAGATCGACAAGCGGCTCGCGTCGCCTTAGTCGTACCCCTTGAGACGCCTGATCCAGATGTTTCGATAGCGAACAGGATTGCTGTGGTCCTGGAGCGTCAGCGGTAGCTCGCCGGGGTGTGGCGTGTACTTGCCGACGACGCGGTGCCCCGTCGTGCCCATCACTTCCTTGCGGTTGTGGACCATGACGCCGTTCCAGAACACGGTGATGTACGCCGGCTGCACGAGCCGCTCACCCTCGAACTTCGGCGCCTCGAACACGATGTCGTAGGTCTGCCACTCTCCCGGGGGGCGGGCCACGTTTGCAAGCGGCGGCCACTGCCCGTAAATCGCCGCGGCCTGACCATCGGGATAGGTCAGGTTGCCGAATGTTTTAATATCCCCTGAGAGGGCTACAATCCCCGCCAACGCTCCGGCTTTCTTCATCACCGCCACTGCTTGATCCG
>JANNHC010000541.1:0-5794 GCA_031404215.1 Acidobacteriota bacterium | reverse complement strand
GGCTCGTGTTTGATCGTCAACCTCCCGGGCAGTCCCAAGGGGGTGCGTGACGGCCTCCTCGCCCTGGCCCCGGTGCTTCACCACGCGCTCGACCTTCTCGCGGGACGCACCGAGCACCTCTGAGCCCCACGAGGCCAGGTGGCCACCGCGCCCCGTCCCCCGCCCGCCGCCTTGACCTCACTCCTGGCGTTTCTATAAGATCCAGCCGCTCTCGTAGCCGAGACGGCTTTTCTTTGCCGGGCGGTCTGCCGGCGGGGGACCGATGAAGTACCTCGCACTCATCCCACTTCTACCCCTCCTCGGTTTCCTCTTCAATTTCACGATCGGGATCAGGGTCCTCGGCCGAAAGGCGAGCGGCCATGGCCATGCTCACGACGCTCACGGCGGCCACGACACTCACGCCGCTCACGCCCCCCACCCGCTGATCGGGCTCGTCGCGTGCGGCGCCGTCGCGCTGTCCTTCCTGGTCGCGGTCTACGCCGTCGTCCAGGCGCACAACTCGCCCGACCACGCCGTCGTACAAATCCTGTGGACATGGCTGCCCGGCGGCCTCGGGGAGACCGCGGTGCACGGCACCCCAGGAGCCACGGCCTTCCAGGTGGACTGGGCCTACGCGGTGGACCCGCTCTCCTCGGTCATGCTGCTCGTGGTCACGTTCGTGGGTTTCCTGATCCACGTCTACTCGATCGGGTACATGTCCCACGATCCCGGGTACGCGCGCTACATGTCGTACCTGAACCTCTTCATGTTCGCGATGCTGAACCTGGTCCTGGGTGCCAACTACCCCGTCCTGTTCGTGGGCTGGGAAGGGGTGGGCTTGTGCAGCTACCTTCTGATTGGCTTCTGGTTCCACAAGGACTCCGCCGCGGACGCGGGCAAGAAGGCGTTCATCGTCAACCGTATCGGCGATGCCGGGTTCATGCTCGGAATGTTCCTCATCTTCCACACCTTTGGAAGCCTCGACTTCCGGACGGTGATGGCGGCCGCCGCCCACCTGCCGGTCGAGACCACGGGCATCGGCACTCTCACCCTCATCAGCCTCTTCCTCTTCATCGGCGCCATGGGCAAGAGCGCGCAGCTTCCGCTCTACGTCTGGCTGCCCGACGCGATAGAGGGCCCGACACCGGTCTCCGCCCTCATCCACGCGGCCACGATGGTGACCGCCGGCGTGTACATGATCGGCCGCAATGCCGAGCTGTTCTCACACGCGCCGACCACGCTGGCGGTGGTGTCGGGGATCGGCGCGGCGACCGCGTTGATGGCCGGGACCATCGGTCTCGTCCAGAACGACATCAAGCGCGTGCTCGCCTACTCGACCGTCTCGCAGCTCGGCTACATGTTTCTGGCGATGGGCGTCGGCGCGTACGCGGCCGGGATTTTTCATCTCTATACCCACGCGTTCTTCAAGGCGCTGCTGTTCCTGGGATCGGGCGCCGTCATTCACGCGCTCGCCGGGGAGCAGGACCTGCGGAACATGGGCGGGTTGAGGAAGCACCTGCCGATTACGTATTGGACGTTTCTCGTCGGCGCGCTCGCCATCGCGGGCGTTCCGCTGTTGTCCGGGTTCTTCAGCAAGGACGAAATCCTCTTCCGCACGTTCACGTCGAGCCATCCCTACCGGTGGCTGCTGTGGGGCATCGGCGCGGTGACGTCCCTCCTGACCGCGACCTACATGTTCCGCCTCGTGTTCCTGGCCTTTCACGGTGAGCGCCACGCGGGCGATCAACACGCGGGGGACCACCCCGAAGAGGCCGAGCCGGTTCGTCACCCCAATTACGTCCAGGCGGCGCCGCACGCCGGGCACCAGCCGGGAAGCCACGGGCACGCGCCGCACGACGCGCCGCCGTCGATGGCGATTCCACTGATCGTCCTGGCCATTGGATCGATCGTCGCGGGCTACGTGGGCGTGCCGCACGCGCTCGGCGGCAGCAATCGCATCGAACGATTCCTCGAGCCGAGTTTCGAAGTGAGCGAAGGCGCGCGCCCGCTCGCGCTGCAGGAGTCCGATCCCCCGCACGCAGCCGGGGAGGCTGGCTCCGGCGAGTCAACCGAGCTGATGCTGATGGCGCTCTCGAGCGGCATCGCCTTTGCGGGCATCGCGATCGCCGCGTATTTCTGGTTGAGAAACCGCGCGGCCGCCGACGCCATGTCGCGCCGGATGCACGGCCTCTATAACCTGCTCTGTCACAAGTACTACGTCGACGAGATGTACGATGCCGCGATCGTGCAGCCGATCAAGCTCGTCTCGACGGGTGGCTTGTGGAAGGGGATTGACGCCGGACTGATCGATGGCGCCGTAAACGGCGTGGGCCAGTCCGTCCGCGCGGGCAGCGGCGCGCTGCGCCGCCTGCAGACCGGTTCGGTCCGCACGTACGCGGCGTCGCTGTTTCTCGGCGTCGTCTTGATTCTTGGCTGGTATTTACTCAAGTTCTGATGATTCTTTCACTGATCGTTTTTCTGCCTCTGGCCGGCGCGCTGCTCCTCCTCCTTGCGGGGGGCCGCGGGGACCGTCCGGATCAAGAGCGCACGGTCCGCACGCTCGCTCTCGCGGTGTCGCTGCTGACGTTCGCGGCGACGCTGCTGCTGTGGTGGCGCTTCGATCCGGCGAGCGCCGACTACCAGTTCATCGAGCGCTACGCGTGGATGCCCGCGTTCGGGATTCAGTATTACGTCGGGGTTGACGGCATCAGCCTGTTCCTGATCGTGCTGACCGGGTTCCTGACGCCGCTGGCGCTGCTGTCGTCGTGGGACTCGGTGCACAAGAACGTGAAGATGTTCTCGTTCTTCCTGCTCGCGCTGGAAAGCGCGATGCTCGGCGTGTTCGTCGCGATCGACCTGTTCCTCTTCTACATGTTCTGGGACTTCGTCCTGATCCCGATGTATTTCCTGATCGGGATCTGGGGATACGAGCGCCGGGTCTACGCCGCGGTCAAGTTCATTCTCTACACCATGGCGGGGAGCGTGCTCATGCTCGTCGCCATCATCGGCCTCGCGTGGGCGCACGCCTCGGCCACCGGCACGCCGAGCTTCAACCTGCTCGACCTCCAGAACCTCACGCTGTCGTGGCAGCTCGAGAAGTGGTTCTTCCTCGCTTTTGCGGTCGCGTTCCTGATCAAGGTCCCCCTGTTCCCGTTCCACACGTGGCTGCCTGACGCGCACGTCGAGGCGCCCACGGCCGGCTCGGTGATCCTGGCCGGCGTCATGCTGAAGATGGGCACCTACGGGCTCGTGCGATTCGCGTTTCCGCTGTTTCCGACGGCCGCGATGCACTATGCGCCATGGATCGCGGGCTTCGCGGTGGTCGGCATCATCTACGGCGCGCTCGTCGCGATGGTGCAGCCCGACATGAAGAAGCTGGTCGCGTATTCGAGCGTCAGCCACCTCGGTTTCGTCGTGTTCGGAATCTGCGCGATGAACGTGCAGGGGCTGGAAGGCGCGATCTACCAGATGCTCAATCACGGCGTGAGCACCGGCGGACTCTTCATGATCGTCGGCATGCTGTCTGACCGCCGTCACACGCGGCTCATCTCGGAGTACGGCGGGTTGAAGGCGGTCATGCCCCGGTTCGTCGCCGTGTTCCTCTTGATCACGCTGTCGTCGATTGCGCTCCCGGGCATGAACGGGTTCGTCGGCGAGTTCCTGATTCTCCTCGGGGGATTCCTCTGGCGCCCGACGTTCGCCGCGGTGGCAGCCACGGGAGTGATCCTGTCGGCGGTTTACATGCTCTGGATGTTCCAGCGGGTGAATTACGGAGAGATTACGAACCCGAAAAACAAGGCCCTGCCGGATCTCACGCCACGTGAATGGACGCTGATGGTGCCGACGATTGCGATGACAATCGTGATGGGCGTGTTCCCGAATGTGTTCCTGCGCCCGATGGAGCCGTCGGTGAAGCGCACCGTCGAGCGCGTCACCGGCCGCAGTTATGCCCAACGCCCGGCGGTCCAACCGGCCGTGACCGAGCGCGTGGCGCGAGCCGAAGTGTCCCCGGATCCCGGATCCCGGGGGCCGGGTCCCGATGCGCGATCGGTTGCCGCGCCGGGAGCAGGAAAGTAATGGCTGAATACGCCGCGCTCATTCCGATGGTCGTCGTCGCGCTGTCGGCCATTGCGGCCATGCTGGCCGAAGCGTTTCGCCAACCGGGCGAACGCATGTGGATGGCCGGCCTGGGCCTCATCGGCCTGGCGGGCGCCGCCATCGCCTCCGCCTCCCTCTGGAACAGCGATGCGCACAGCCTGGGCGTCATCCGTTCCGACAACTTCGCGCTCTTCATCAACATCGTCCTCTGCGTCATCGGCATCCTGACGATGTTGTTCTCGAACGATGTGATTGCACGCGAGCAGATTCCCGAGGGGGAGTACTACGCGCTGACGCTCTTTGCCATCTGCGGCATGATGATGATGGCGGCGGCCACCGACCTGCTCGTCATCTTCCTGGCGCTCGAGATTCTGTCGCTCGCGGTGTACGTGCTGACCGGCATTCGCCGCCACAGCGCGGCCGGCGCGGAAGCGGCGTTCAAGTATTTTCTTCTCGGTGCGTTTTCGAGCGCCTTCTTCCTTTACGGGGTCGCGTTCACGTTCGCGCTCTCCGGGTCCACGCGGATCGAGGAAATCGGCTCGGTGCTGGCCGCGCAGGCCGCCGGCCCGCCAAGCACCGTCGCGCTGCTGGCCGTGGGACTGCTCGCGGTCGGCTTTGCCTTCAAAGTGTCGGCCGTGCCGTTTCACATGTGGACGCCCGACGCGTATCAAGGTGCTCCGACCATTGTGACGGCCTTCATGTCCACGGGCGTGAAGGCGGCCGCGTTCGCGGCGTTCGCGCGCGTGTTTCTCTCGCCGCTCGAGCCGCTCCAGGCGCAGTGGATCCCGGTGCTGTCCGTGATTGCCGCCGTCACGATGATCGTCGGCACCGTCGTCGGCGTCGTGCAGACGAACGTGAAGCGCATGCTGGCCTATTCGAGCATCGCGCACGCCGGCTATCTGCTGCTCGGGATCGTCTCGGCGAACAGCGCAGGGAAGGCGGCGGTCCTCTTTTATCTGCTCGCCTACGCGGTCACGAACCTCGGGGCGATGGGAATCGTGGCGCTGCTCGGCACGGCGCAGCACCAGCACGACGAATTGCGCGATTTCGCGGGGCTGTGGCGCTCGCGTCCGGGCCTGGCGGGCCTCATGACGATCTTCCTGCTGTCGCTCGGCGGCATCCCGCCGACCGCCGGCTTCATCAGCAAGTGGTACATCTTCAGCGCCGCGGTCCAGGAGGGGCATTACTGGCTGGCGATCATCGGCGTCCTCACGAGCGTGGTGTCGGTGTTCTTCTACCTTCGAATCGTGGTCATGATGTACATGACCGAAGGCGCCGACACGGTCCGCCCGCGGATACACCCGGCCGCGGCGGCAGGGCTCGCGCTGGCCGTGATTGCCGTCCTGTATCTGGGCATCCTCCCCACGCGCGTCCTCGACCTCGCGCTCGATTCGATCTCGACGATCTTCTGAGCCGACTTCCCAGTCGCGAGACCGTCCGGCCACCCGTTGCCTTCGTCCTACATGAGGTGGAGGTTCCTGTGCGCTCTCGGCTGGCTTAGCCGCATGGGCCCGGCCAGCACACGGCTCCGCGTGGCAGACTGAACGCATGGCCTCTCCGGTACACGAAATTTTGATTCCGCAAGCGGAGATCCAGAAGCGCATCGCTGAACTCGGTGCGCAGATCAGCGCGGACTATGGCGACAGGCCGCTGGTGCTGGTGGGCGTGCTCAAGGGCTCGTTCATATTTCTGGCAGATTTGGTCCGGCAGATCACCT
>JANNHC010000540.1:0-3136 GCA_031404215.1 Acidobacteriota bacterium | reverse complement strand
ACCGGTGTCATCGAAGGATATGCGTCACTCACGTCGGTGAATCGCGGCGGCCAGATCAGACTGTTCGTAAACACATCCGAGCCGACGTACACGATGGATGTCTTCCGCATGGGGCACTACGGAGGGCTGGGCGGGCGGCGCATGATGGGCACGGTGACGCGGAAGGAGACCGCTCAGGTCGATTTACCTGGTCAAACTGACCGCAGGCGTGAGCGGCACGCAGCAATACATCATGTTCGTGGTTCGCGACGACGCCAGGTTGACGGATTTGATTCTGACGCAGGCCGTCAGCACCTACCAGGCGTACAACGTGTGGGGCGGGAAATCGCTCTACGGGACCGCCGTGAACCGTGGCGACACTGCCAACGCGGCGCACAAAGTGTCCTTCGACCGACCCTACTACGGTGACGAAACGTTTGGGGCCGGGGAATTCACCTTCTGGGAGTTCCCGATGATCCGGTGGCTCGAGGCAGGCGGGTACGACGTCTCCTATGCGACCAGCATCGACCTCGATCGCGATCCCACGCTGCTGCTGTCGCACAAGGCCTTCCTGTCGGTCGGACACGACGAGTACTGGTCGTGGCGGATGCGCGACCACGTGGAGGGCGCGCGTGACCGCGGAGTCAGTCTTGGCTTCTTCTCAGCGAACTCCTCGTATTGGCAGGTTCGATTTGAGCCGCGCGTGGTCGACAGTGAGCCGGGCCGCACGATGGTCGGCTACAAAGAGGCCGTCCAGCAGGATCCGATGTGGCCCACGAATCTCGCGACCACGTTGTGGCGGAGCAGCCCCGTCAACCGGCCGGAACACGCGATGATCGGGGTGGGCTTCATCACGCAGGCGCGACCCGCCTTCGTCGTTGAAGATGCGTCCCACTGGGCCTTCACCGGCACGGGCCTCCAGAACGGCGACCGGCTGGTCAATGCGGACGGAACCGCGTTTCTGGGCTATGAAGTCGATGCGATGGGGCCGGCGTCCCCGTTCAACACGCAGCGGCTGGCGCATTCCCCGGTGAACGCGGCCGCGGCGAACTTCTCCGACATGACCGTCTACACGGCGGCCAGCGGGGCGACGGTGTTTGCGACAGGCAGCATCAGCTGGTCGCAGACCGTTCCCCAGATTCAGCAGATCACCCGCAACGTCCTGGCGCGTCTGGTCAACGGCGCGTTTGCGGACCAGCCTCCCGTGAGGGCGACGCTTCCGGTTCCATTCGTCGCGCAGGATATCGGCGATGTCGGCCGGCCCGGATTTGTCGCCATGGCCGGCGCGCAGAGCTTTACGCTCAACGGCGCCGGGCGCGAGAGTGTCAGCGGCACCGACGCGATGTACTTCGCCTACCAGCCGATGTCGGGTGACGGGACGCTCGTTGCGCGCCTGACGACACTGCAGCTGTACTGGAACAATCGTGCGGGGCTCATGATCAGGGAATCGCTCGCGCCGGGTGCGAGGTACGTCGCGCTTCTGGGACGGCCGAGCGAGAGTCGGCGCGTGAATGGCAGCGTCGTGAACGAGGGCGTCGAGTTGTGGGTGAAAGACCAGGTGGGTGTCAAGCGGCGTGTGACCGGCAGCCTCGACCAGAACCTGCCGAACTGGCTGAAGTTGATACGGACGGGGAACACCTTCAACGCCTACCTCTCGTCCGATGGCGTCAGCTGGGTGGCGGTGGGTACAGCCTCGGTGCCGATGAGCGGCACGGTCTACGTGGGCGCCGGTGTCCAAAGCGCACAGTACGGCGTGTGGGCAACGGCTCGCTTCGACAACGTGAGTGTCACCAACGTCGTGCCGCGGACCACGCTGCCGGATGGCTGGACCGGGTCAGATGTCGGTGCGGTCGGACTCGCGACCGGGTCCTCGTCGTTCGATGCCGCCGCTGCGGCCTTCAGTGTAACGGGCGCCGGATCGGATATCTGGGGCGCCGCCGACGCGTTCCACTATGCCCACACCAGACTTTCTGGAGATGGGAGCATGGTGGCTCGAGTCACCGCCGTTCAGAACTTGGCGCCATGGACCAAAGCGGGCGTCATGATTCGCGACACGCTCGATCCTGGCTCAGCGCATGCCTTCATGCTGGTATCGGCTGGAAAGGGACTCGCGTTCCAGCGGCGGGCCGTCACCAAAGGCACCAGCACCAGCACGCCAGGGGGGCTCATCGCCGCTCCACGCTGGCTGCGGCTGACTCGCAGTTCGAGTGTGCTGAGCGCCTATCAATCCAAGGATGGCATCAGCTGGACCCTTGTGGGGTCCGAGACAATTGCGATGCGTGCTGACGTGTATGTTGGCCTGGCGGTGTCGAGTCATGTCACCGGAAGCGCGGCGCTTGCCACGTTTGACAATGTCAGCGTACTACCGGCCGTCGCGCCCCTGTGCGATGTCACCCTGGACAGGACGTCGTTTTATTCCGGGGCCGGGACCACCGGCGTTGCGGCCACATGGTACATAAACGTCACGGCGGCACCGTCCTGCTCATGGACCGCCAGGAGTGATGCCGATTGGCTCGAGGTGAAGAATCCGGTTACAGGTTCGTACGTCCACGCGACCGACGTTTCGTTGACGGGCACGAGCAGCGTCAGAGTCCACACCCTGGCCAACAGCGGCCCCAAACGCACCGCGCATGTCGTGATCAACGGCGTGACGTATACGGTCACACAGGATCCGGGTTCGTAGACCGACCACGCGCCCATACATAAACGATTTCAGAATTTCGGCGTACCGCCGGGAATTTTCGGGACTGCGTACACTTCGAAGTCGTAGCCGACACTGCCGCCGAATGACTGCGCCGCGTGGAAGCGCTGGACGAAACCGAGCCGCCGAAGCGCCGGGTTTCCGAAGTAGGGCTCGGGAACGACGACAAAGTCCGATCCCGCTAGTTGCTCGATCCCCGCCGCCAACAGAGGCCCGAGCTCCACTCGCCGTGTGACGAGCTTCGTTGCGCTCAGATCGAGGAAATGCACATCCAGCACCACCACGCTGCCCGGCGCTGCGTGCGACTCGAGCCACGCTTCAACCAGCGTGTGTGTGGGCCGCGTCACGCGGCGGCTGAACGACACGGCGCCGCGCCACAGCGGCTGCGCCAGTACGGCCAGCACCAGGACCGGGACCGCGAGGCGCGCCGCAATGGACACGCGGCGCGAACGCCCG
>JANNHC010000539.1:0-5509 GCA_031404215.1 Acidobacteriota bacterium | reverse complement strand
CCAGGGGGGCATGGGGGTTCGGGTTACGTTCTGAGCCATGTCCCCGTTCACCACCCGCGTGCTGTCCGTCGTCCGGCGCATACCGGCGGGCCGTGTGGCCACATACGGCGATGTCGCGGAGGCCGCGGGACGTCCTGGCGCGGCGCGCGCGGTCGGCAACATCATGCGCAAGTGCGGCCGCCCGGATGTCCCCTGTCACCGCGTCGTTGCCGCCGCCGGACGTCTCGGGGGCTATAGCCACCTGGAGCTGAAACGGTCCCTCCTCCGTGCGGAAGGGCTGCAGGTGGTGGGCTCGGCCATTCGCGATTTCCGCGTTCGGCGCTGGCCCTTCGACGCGCGTGGACATCCGCTCACGCAGGGCAGGGCCACGAAGCAACGAGGAAGCGGGAAACATAACGGCCACCAACTCCGTTAAGTCTGAGGTGATCCCTTCAACTCGCCTGATTGTGCGCTCGCTCGCGGCAACGCGGACCCAGCATGACTACGTCTAAGGTTACAGGCCAGCCCGTGTCGCGTCCGCCCGCCGGGTCGCCGGCGCGCGCGGAGGACATGGCCCTTGTGGAACGCTGCCGGCGTGGCGATCTGGCGGCGTTCGACGAGCTCTACCGGGCACACGCGGGGAAGCTGTTCAGCGTGGCGTGCCGGATGCTCGGGAACCAGACGGATGCCGAAGATTTGCTGCAGGAAATTTTCCTGACGGCTCACAGGAAGCTCGATGGGTTTCGCGGCGAGTCCGCGCTGGGCACGTGGCTCTACCGGCTGGCTACGAATCACTGCCTCGACTACCTGCGGAGCCGCACCGCGAGGACGAACCAGTTGAACGATCCGCTGGACGACGAACCGGGGCATTTCCAGGCCGGGAAATCCGGCCTCGCGGAGCAGACGGTCGCGAAAATGGACCTCGAACGCGCACTGGCGCGACTGCCGGAAGGTTGCCGCGCCGCGTTCGTGCTCCACGACGTGCAGGGACTCGAGCACCGCGAAGTGGCCCAGGCGCTCGGGATCGCGGAAGGGACCTCGAAATCTCAGGTGCACAAGGCGCGGCAGCGGCTGCGGGCGCTCTTGCTGGAGCGCCATTGACCATGCATACGTCATATCGGGAATCCATTCACGAACTCATCGATGGGACGCTCGGAGGCATCCGCCGCGCGGAGATCGAACGACACCTCGCCGGCTGCGCCGAATGCCGCGCGTTTCACGCCGACATGGAGGCGATCCGAAACGCCGCCGGTTCACTCGATGCGCTTCAGCCGCCTGACGGCGTGTGGCTGCAGGTCGCCGGACGCCTGCGCTAGGAAGGACGCGTTGCGCTTCCGCCCGCGCGCCGGTCCACGCCCGCCCGGCCTCTGGCGCTCCTCGCCATCGCGGCGTCTCTCGTGATCGCGGTCGGCGCGGCTGTGGTGATGCTGTTGCCGCAATTCCGGGCGAACAACCCGGGCGCGCCGGCGGGCGCCGTCACTGGCGCGGCGCCGCAGCCCGGCAACCCGGCTGCCGACATCACCGTCGAAAGCGTGGAGACAGAGTTCAGGCTGGCGGAGCAGCACTACCAGAACGCGATTGCGAAGCTCGAACAGGCGGCACGGCTCGATCAGACCGCCGCGGATCCGGATGCGAACGCCCTCGACGCCCAGACAGCCGCCATGCTCCAGAAGAACCTGCAGGTGATCGATCAGGCGATCGCGGAAAGCCGATCGGCGCTCCGGAGCGAGCCGCTCAGCGCCCCGGCGCGCGACAGCCTTTTCGATGCGCTCCGCCGAAAAGTCGCGCTGCTGCAGGACACGATGGCGTTGATGAACGAAATGCGCAAAGGCAATTCAGCCGGCGCGGCCCAAATCGTTGACGGCTTGAACAAGTCGTAGCTCGGACGAGAACCCCATGCAACAGACCGTCATCGCCCTGCTTACCCTGACCGCCCTCGCCGCGCCGGCCTCGTCCGCGACGGCGCAGACGCTGTCGGATCAGATTCGCACCGTCGTGCGCGAGCGGGTCGACACCCTCCGGACGGCGCGCTACCAGCAGGGTCGTGAAGAACAGACCGACCGGCAGACCAAAACGATCAAAATTGGCGCCAACGGCGAGCTGACGCTTGGGAACATCGCGGGCGACATCGTGGTCTCGCGCGCGAACGGCGGCGAGGCGACGATCGAGATCGTGAAGACCTCGCGGGCGCGCAGCCTCGACGAGGCGCGCGCGATGCTGGGCCTGGTCACCGTCAGCATTACCGAACGACCCGGCCGCGCCGACGTGAAAACGGTCTACCCGCGAGACGACGAGTCGCGGCGCCCAGGCAGGCGGAACGTCAACGTCTCGGTGGCCTACACGGTCAGCGCTCCGGCAGGGACGCGGATCGCCGCAGGATCGGTTTCCGGCTCCATCAGAGTGTCGGACATCAAAGGGGACCTGTCAGCCAACACCATCAGCGGAAGCGTGCGGATCTCGAACGCCGGCCGGATTGCGTCGGCGAAATCCGTGTCCGGCAACGTGGAAATCCTCGACACCGAAACCGATGGAGCCGTTGAGGTGCAGAGCATCAGCGGCAACGTCATCCTTCGCAAGCTGACGGCCCGGCGCGTGGACGTCGGCAGCATCAGCGGGTCGGTCAGCCTCGACGACGTCCGGTGCGACCGCGTCGAGGCGCACTCGGTGAGCGGCGGGGTCGAGTTCAGCGGCGGCCTGGCAAAGGGCGGGCGGTACGAGCTGAACTCCCACTCGGGCGACGTCCGGATTGCGCTCGCGGGTGGTTCGGGATTCGAGGTCGAGGCACACTCGTTCAGCGGTTCGATCCGTTCGGACCTCGCGCTGACCGACCAGGGGAATCGGGGCGAGCGCCCAGCCCGGCACCGCGCGCTCCGGGGCGTGTTTGGCGACGGAAGCGCCGTGCTCGAGATCACCACCTTCTCCGGCAGCGTCGTCATCACGAAGCGCTGACGGGCGCTCACCGCTACGCTCCTGTCGGGTTTTACAACGCCCCTGGGCCGACTCATCCAGAATCTGCGGGGTTTATCGGGGCCCGCGCCGACTCGTCATGGCACTTCCCTTGCTCATCCATCAAAGGGCTATCGTTAATTTGCTACGATGCCAGATATAATTGCCGAGTTGTCTGACGGCGAGGACGAGCGGATCAGGAGAATGTCGATATGAGAAATCAGTGGGTTCTGGTGGGGTTCCTGGCGAGTTCGCTCGCGGCCGCACCCGCGTTCGCACAGCACAAGGCGCCGAACCAGCAGCCGGCGACCGACGGCGCCCCGGCTGCGCCGGCCGGTGAACTCGCGCTCGGCACGGTGCGCCTCGCAAAGGCCACCACGGCGGATGGCAAGCCGCTGCCGGCCGGCACCTATCAAGTGCGGCTCACCGCCCAGGAAGCCAAGCCGGACGCAAGAGGGGCCAGCGAGAATATCGAGCGCTGGGTCGAGTTCGTACAGCGCGGCACGGTGAAGGGACGCGAAGTCGTCAGCATTGTTCCCGCCGCGGAAGTCAAGAACGTGGTCAAGGACACGCCACCGCGCGCTGGAGCGCCGAAGGTGCAGATGCTCAAGGGCAACGATTACATGCGCGTCTGGATCAATAACGGCGGGAACCACTACCTGATCTATTTCCCCACGGGCGGCGCGGCGAAACCGTAGAAGGTACCGGTTGCCAGGGTCGGGTTGGCCTTCACACCTGTACCTTTTTCAGATCGCCATTACGTCGAACTGCTCGTGGTGCAGGTGCGTGTCCGGCTTGATGGTGACGGGCTTCCCGAGCGTCTGCTGCAGGTCGCGCAGCAGGGCGCTCTCCTCTTCCTTGAGTGCGCGCGCGATGTCCGGGTTCACGCGCAGGACGACACCATCTCCCTCGAGGTCTCCGCAGATCTTCTTCATTTCCGTGAGAATTTCGTAGCAGATCGTTGACGCCGACTTGATGGATCCGGAGCCCGAACAGTACGGGCACGGGTCGGTGAGCTGGCGCTCGATGCTCTGCTTCACGCGCTTGCGCGTGACGATGACGAGACCAAAGTCGGACACCTGCAGGGCTTTCGACGGCGACCGATCCCTCCGCAGCTCCTTCTCGACCTCCTGGAACACCTTCTGCCGATTCTTCTTCTCCTCCATGTCGATGAGGTCGAGGACGATGATGCCACCGAGATCGCGCAGCCGGAGCTGGCGGACGATTTCCTTGACCGCCTCGAGGTTGGTCTTGACGATCGTGTCCTCGAGCCGCCCCGTGCGTTTGCCGACGTAGCGGCCCGTGTTCACATCGATCGCGACGAGCGCCTCCGTCTGGTTGATCACCAGGTACCCGCCCGACTTCAGCCAGACCTTGCTTCGCAGCGCCTTGTCGATCTCGGCCTGGACCCCGTACTCCTCGAAGATCGGGAACTCCTTCGTGTAGAGCTTCACGCGCGGCAGCAGGTGCGGCATGATGCGCTCGACGAGCGTAACCACGCGGCGGTGCTCCTGCTCGTTGTCCAGCCGGATGGCGGTGTAATCCTCGGTCAGCAGGTCCCGCAGCAGCTTGGTAACGAGGCTCTGCTCCTGGAACAGGACCGCGGGCGGACGCCGCGATTCCATGCGCTGCCGGATCTCGGTCCACACCTGGTGAAAATACGCGAGATCGCTGACGATGTCTTCCCTTGATCGGCCGCCCGCGGCGGTGCGGATGATGACGCCGCCGGTGAAGCCGTGCTCCTCGCGGAACTCGCGGACAATGCCGCGCAGGCGGGCGCGCTCGTCGCGCGACTCGATCTTTCTGGAGACGCCGACGTGATCGACCGTCGGCATGAAGACCAGAAAACGCCCCGGCATCGAGACGTGCGAGGTGAGACGCGCCCCCTTGGTCCCGAGCGGTTCCTTGACGACCTGGACGAGCACCTCCTGTCCTTCCTTCAGTAGGTCCTCGATCTTCGGCTGCGCGTGGTCGTCGCGCGAGGGGCGGGAATCGACGCGGGGCGTGGATCGCCGCTCCTCGCCGCGTCCGTTTCCGCCGTGGTCGGCCACCGCGTCGGCGGCACCAGTCCCGGAGAGACCGGCGTCGGGTGACGGCTCCGCGACCGCGGCGACCTCCGGCTCGTCCTCGTCGCCGGATTCGAGGCGATCGAACTCCTCGACCGTGTTGACGACTTCCGAGACGTACAGGAACGCGTCGCGCTCGAGGCCGATGTCAACGAAGGAGGATTGCATGCCGGGCAGCACTTTCGACACCCGGCCCTTGTAGATGTTGCCAACCACCCCGCGCTGCCGCTCGCGCTCGATGAAGATCTCGACGACCAGGTCCTCCTCGAGGATCGCGACCCGCGTGTCGTGATCGCCCGAGGAGATGATCATCTCCTTGTTCATGCACAAAACTCCAGAATGTGTCGCACCGCCGCACGCTGCGGGCGGACGCAAAATCCCTAATCCCTAATCCCTAAACTAATCGCCAGCTAATTCGTAAATTGCCGCATCCGCACGTTGAGGATGAGGCCGAATGCCGCGAGCGTGGCAATCATCGACGACCCGCCGTAGCTCATGAGAGGGAGTGTCAGCCCCTT
>JANNHC010000538.1:0-2164 GCA_031404215.1 Acidobacteriota bacterium | reverse complement strand
GGTTCGCGCTTCGTGTTTGAAATGGGGGACGAGGCGCTGAACGTATTTACGCTGCTCGACATCGTGAACTCCGCACGCGTCCCGGTGCAGCCGCTCCAGCCTCTCGTCTTCGATCTGCCCGCCGCGGCGCTGGGCGCCGGCATTCTCGAGGGCTCGACGCCACAAGCCGTCGTCGCCGGGAAGAGTGTCACGATCAGCGGGCCGTTTCCCCCGGGATCGACGCTGGTGCAGTTCGGGTACTCGCTGCCGTTCGCCGCTGCGTCGCTGACCGTGGAGCAGACGCTGCCGCTTGCGCTGAACCAGGTGAGCGTGATGGCGCAGAAGGTGGGTAACCTGGAACTGCACTCCGCGCAGATCGCGGAGCATCAGGACATGCCCCTTCAGGGTACGACGTTCATCGTCGCGAAGGGCCCGCCCGTGGCTGCGGGGCAGACCCTCTCGTTCAGGTTCACAGGGCTTCCGCACCAGCCGTTGTGGCCGCGCAACCTGGCGCTCAGCCTGGCCGTGGTCATTCTTGCCGCCGGGGTATGGGGTAGCGCGAAGCTGGGCCGCCCATCCGCGGCTGTTGGCGATCGGCGCCGGCGGCTCGACTCGAAGCGGGACCGGCTGTTTGCGGAGCTGACCTCCATCGAGGAGCAGCACCGTCTGCATTCGATTGACCCCGACCGTTACACGTCGCGGCGGAACGAGCTGATGGCGTCGCTTGAACGCGTGTACGCGGAGATGGACGGGGAGGCGGCTGCGTAAGCACCGGCCGATGGATTTCCGCTCGCTGACGTTTACCGACGTCTCGCGCCATTTCGGCCGTCGCCGCGTGCTCAACAAGGTGTCGTTCCGATTCGACGCGGGCGAAATCGTCGCCGTGCTCGGGCCGAACGGCGCCGGCAAGTCCACGCTCCTGTCAATCGCCGCCACCCTGCTCGATCCCTCGTCAGGCGAGGTCCGCTACGGAGACGCCACGTCCGCGTCGGGCGCGGACCTGCGCGCGCGGATCGGGGTCCTTGGCCACGAACTGTCCATATACCCGGAACTGTCCGCAGCGGAAAACCTCGCGTTCTTTGCGCGCGCTTACGCGGTGGCGGACGTCGCGGGTTCCGTGTCTTCCGCGTTGCAGCGCGCGGGCCTGGATCAACGGGACGATCCGGTCGGTCGGTTTTCCCGCGGCATGCGCCAGCGACTGGCGCTCGAGCGCGCGTTGCTCCATGCGCCGCGGCTCGTGCTGCTCGACGAGCCGTTCACCGGCCTGGACGATGCCGCCACAAGCGCGCTCGGCGCCCGCCTTGCGGACCTCCGAGGTTCGGGCTCTATCGTGATCGTCGCGACCCACGACCTCGAAACCATTGACGGTCTCGCGGACCGCGCCGTTCTTCTCCGGGGCGGCCGCCTCCTGCCCATTGACGATGGTCCGGGCACGCTCCGCGAGCGGTATCGAAGGGCGAATCGTGAGTCCTGAGAGGCGGCCCTCTTTCTTCGGTACGGTCTGGCTCGTCATGCGCAAGGACCTCGTGATCGAATTTCGCAGCCGCGAGGTCGTGTACACCACACTGTTTTTTGCCGTCTCCTGCGTCCTCGTGTTCGCGTTCGGATTCGTGCGGGACGGAGTCGCCGTAGACGACGTCGCGGCCGGGATCCTGTGGATCGCGATAGCATTTTCCGGAACGCTGGCGCTCGGTCGCGCGTTCGAGCGCGAGCGTCAGAACGACACGCTGCGGGCGCTGATGCTGGCGCCCGTGGATCGGCCGGCGCTCTATCTTGGAAAGCTCGCCGGCGTGCTCCTCCTGCTCGCCGTCGTCGAAGCCATCGTCGTGCCGCTCGTCGCGCTGATGTTTCACGCGCCGCTGTTCGCGCATCCTCTCTTGACGGCGGCGATCCTGGCGGCCGGCACCCTCGGGTTTGCCGCGGTGGGGACGATGTTTGCCGCGATGCTCGTCCGCGCACGCAGCCGCGACGTTTTACTCCCGATCCTGCTGTATCCGATTACAATCCCCGTGATCATTGCCGGGGTTCGCGGCACCGCCGCGCTGCTGCAGCCCGACGCCGATCTGCCGGTCGCGCGGATGTGGCTGTCGATGCTCCTGTTTTTCGACGTCGTCTTCATCACGCTCGCGCTGTGGACCTTCGAGCCGGCGATGAGTGAATAAAGGGACTCAGGGCTCAAGGTTCA
>JANNHC010000537.1:0-1947 GCA_031404215.1 Acidobacteriota bacterium | reverse complement strand
CGAGCAGGTGCGCGGCGATCGTGTCGGCCAGCTTGCCCGGATCGTCCACGCGCACGGCCGCGATCATGGCGTCGTAGTGCAGGTTGTTCGACAGCTTCACGTACTGCTCGAACAACGACACCACGCGGCTCATCGTGCTTTCCGCGTCGACGCCCGTCTCCTTGTGCTTCGCGATGACCTTCACGACGACGCGGTAGAAGCCCTTGTCTTCCTTCCACTCGACCGCGCGCGCCCGTTCGATGCCTTCGACGAGCACCTTGATGTTCCCGTCGGGCAGCTTCAGGCTTTGCACGATGTTGGCCACGCAGCCCATCGTGAAGATATCGGCCGGCTGCGGATCGTCCACCGCGGCGTCGTGCTGCGCGGCGAGGAAGATCCGCTTGTCCTTGAGCAGCGCGTGCTCCAGCGCCCGCGTGGACGAGGGCCGTCCGATGACGAACGGCATCATCATGTGCGGGAACACGACCACGTCGCGGAGCGGGACGATGGGTAGCGTTTCGTAGAGTTCCATGTAGTCGGTGCTGGTGAAATTGTTGATTGACGATTGCTGTGTGCTGATTGACTGCCGATTGCCTGAATCGGCAATCACCAATCGGACATCAGCGATGCATCTAGCCGGCCTTCTCGATCAAGGTAATCGGCTTCTCCTTTGACTGCACGACCTCCCGGGTGATCACGCACTCGCGGATCTTCTTCTGGCCGGGCAGGTTGTACATCAAGTCGAGCATGAGCTCTTCGATGATCATCCGCAGGCCGCGCGCGCCGATCTTGCGCACGAGCGCCGCCTCGGCGATCGCCTCGAGCGAGTCGTCCGTGAAGCGCAGCTTGACGTTCTCGTACTCGAACAGCTTCTGGTACTGACGCGTGATCGCGTTCCGGGGTTGCGTCAGGATCTGGACGAGGGCCGGCTTGTCGAGTTCGTGCAGCGTGCCGATGATCGGCAGGCGGCCCACGAACTCGGGAATGAGGCCGTACTTGATGAGATCCTCCGGCTCGAGCATCTCGAGCGTGGTGCCCACGTCGCGGGTGGAGACCGACTTCACATCCGCCCTGAACCCGAGCGTTTTCTTCCCGGTACGCCGGTCGATCTGCTTGTCCAGTCCGACGAACGCGCCGCCGCAGATGAACAGGATGTTCGTCGTATCGACCTGGAAGAACTCCTGGTGCGGGTGCTTCCGGCCCCCCTGCGGGGGAACGTTGGCGATGGTGCCTTCGAGAATTTTGAGCAGCGCCTGCTGCACGCCTTCGCCGGAGACGTCGCGGGTGATCGACGGGTTCTCGTCCTTGCGGCAGATCTTGTCCACCTCGTCGATATAGATGATCCCCTGCTGGCACTTTTCGATGTCGCCGCCGGCCGCCTGGAGCAGCTTGAGGATGATGTTCTCGACGTCCTCGCCCACGTACCCCGCTTCGGTCAGCGTCGTCGCGTCGACGATCGTGAAGGGGACCGAGAGGAGCTTCGCGAGCGTCTGCGCGAGCAGCGTCTTGCCGGTGCCGGTCGGGCCGATCAGGAGAATGTTCGACTTGGTGAGCTCGATGTCGTTGCGGCCGCGCGTCTGCTTCTGGATCTCGATGCGCTTGTAGTGGTTGTACACCGCGACGGCGAGCTTCTTCTTCGTCTGTTCCTGGCCGATCACGTATTCGTCGAGGAACTTCTTGATTTCCTGGGGCACCGGCAGCGACGTGCGCGCCCCGCCGCGCGCTTCGAACTTGTTGTCGTCGGCGATGATGTCGTTGCAGACCTCGACGCATTCATCGCAAATGAACACGGTCGGGCCCGCGATGAGCTTGCGGACGTCGTTCTGGTCCTTGTTGCAGAACGAACAGCGGAGCACCTCGCCGTCGCCGGCTTTTTTTACCATGGTTTCCTGTCGCTCGTAGCTCTCAGCGCCCGGCTCTCAGCCTCGGCTGACGCCTGATAGCTGATGGCTGACAGCTACCTACGCC
>JANNHC010000536.1:0-2417 GCA_031404215.1 Acidobacteriota bacterium | reverse complement strand
CATGTTCGAAGCCATGGGCGATTCGCCAATCGTCTGTATGAACGAGATTCTTCCACCCAAGGTCTTCTCATAGAACTCGAACGCTTCGCGGCACCGGCCGTCGAAGGCAAGATACGGATTGAGTTTCATTGATCTACTCCTGATTCAGCACACGAACTCACAGCTTCCTCGGTCAGCCTTGGTCGCTGGCTTGATAGGATTAGCCGACTCACGGCGCCAGATCCGGCGGTGTATTCGAAGCAACAAATGGATCAGAGCTCATACGTCCGCCCAACGTTCGCGATGAGCCGCGGCGCTCAGGTGCCACGCGGCGCCGACGGCTCCATCGCGTTGTTGGGCGGCTGCGATGAGCTGGCCCTTCGTAGGCTGGAGCAGCGCATGGGACGGACCACCTTCTGTCGCATCGCCGTCGTGCACGAAGGATTGATGCCGATCATACTTGCGTGGGACGTTCTCCGGCCCCTCGGTCGCCGAGTCCGGTGGGCCCGACGTCGGACGCGTCGCCCGCACGAGGCGACGGTTGCGCCTGACCACAGAGCAAAGACGAGGCCGGCGGCCGCCACCACGTCGACAGCCGCCAAGTGGGCGTGTTCAGCAGTGCCGACGCCTCGAGTACGGTCGCTCCCGATCTTGTTTGGATGTCCTTGAACGCGCGTTGCCGAAGCGCGAACATCACCGACAGTCCAGCGAGCGCGGCGCCCCACAGTAGCAGCCACAGGGTGGGAAGTTGGCGTCCCCACATTGTCGTCAACTGCAGCGGCAGGAACACCGTAAACATGTACGTCAGGAGCAAGCCCTTGACCGTGCGAAACTGCCGCAAACTCCGAGGCAGGCGATCCCAGACGTCCCCGCGCCGTCGCAAGGATCTCGGGTACCATGATCGCGACCCGTTCGGCTGCTGGAGAGCTTTCATCATGACGCTTTTCAGGGTGAGCCCCTGAAAATGCAGCCGCACCGCCATAATGACCGATACCATGACCATCGCTGTGACTACGCCGATGAACAGGCCGGTCAACCTGGCTGCTGGTTGGAAATCCGGATTGAGGGCGGCAAAAATCCTCAGGTGAGCAAAGGCGAGAAGAACGAGCGGCAGGACCACGGTGCTGATCGTCTGAAGGACCCGTACCGGCGGCGAGTACTCGGACTCCTCCTCCGGCGGCAACAGCGCGGCGCGCAGGCTCTTCGCATCCGGCCAGCGCTTCGTGGTATCCCGCTGGAGGCAGCGATCGACGGCAAGCGCGAGATCGTACGGGGCCTCTGGTCGCGCCGATCTAAGCGGCTTCGGGTCGCGCGTCAGCCGCTGCGTCAGGGCATCCAGTGGACTGTCGCCGTCGAATGGCCGATGCCCTGAAATCATCTCGTAGGCGACGACGCCGAGCGAGTACAGATCGGAGCGCGCGTCGACGTCGGCCCGTCCGAGCGCCTGCTCCGGCGACATGTAGTGCGGCGTCCCGATCAATTGTCCGGTCGCCGTCAGCTGCGCCTCCGCGACCGGCGGTTTGGCGATGCCGAAATCGGTCAGAAGCGGCGCGCCTGAACCTGCATCGATCAGGATGTTGTCCGGCTTGATGTCACGGTGGACGACGCCCTGGCGGTGTGCATAGTCGAGAGCCTCGCACATCGCGACGAGAACTCTGCGGGCCTCGTCCGGTTCCAGCGCTCCTTGGCTCTTCAGCCGCGACGCAAGCGACTCACCTGCGACATATCCCATGACGAAGTAGATCAGGCCTGACACTTCGCCAAACGTGTGGAGGGGCACGATGTGCGGGTGGCTGAGTCGGGCGGCCGTACGCGCCTCGCGGCGGAAGCGCTCGCGCATGACGGGCGTGCTCGCCTGCTCGGGAGGGAGGACCTTTATGGCAACATCGCGATCGAGCGCGAGCTCGTGGGCGAGGTATACGGCGCCCATCCCGCCGCGACCGAGCAACCGCTCGATCCGGTATTGAAATCCGACCGCTTGCGTGAGCGCCTCGAAGAGCGGGTCGACGTCTGCCTCCGGCATGGCGACCTCGACGCGCGCCCCGCACGAGAGACAGAATCGCGCCTCAGGCGGCAGAGCGGCCTTGCATTGATGGCACTGCACCTACGGTCTCCAGGCCACACGGATCGTAGAGTCCAATGTTTCTATATGCTCCGTTCAGCGTTCGCCGGAAGATCACTGCGCAACGATGGAGTGCGGTTCTTCCGTCGTTCACGTGGCCACCATACCACCAACGCCCGATCGGGCCGTTCACCGTTGCTGCCTCTTCTTCGGTCCGCCCAACGTCGGCGCTCACCCGCGCCGGCAAGCGGCGCGCGAGCGACGCGGCGGCGTCGGGTGCAGCGCGCAATGTTAGCCGGTTCACGGACGACCAAGGTCGCCGGTGGAGGACATCCATATTCATAGATGGCGGTCTTAACCACCGCCCGGATGACTG
>JANNHC010000535.1:0-2040 GCA_031404215.1 Acidobacteriota bacterium | reverse complement strand
TCATGAACGCGTTGTAGCGGTGGTCGTTGCCGCCCAGCGAGACGTAGGTGCTGGCGCCAACGCCCGGGAACATCATGCGATCGACGGCCGTGTCGATGGAGGCCGGCAGCCCCAGGCTCGAGGGCCGGAAGCCGAGGCCCTGGTTATTGAACACGAACAACGTCCGCGCAAAACCAATCCTCGCGGTCAACAGCGTCGTCGGGTTCAATGTCTGGTTGTACTCGGCGACGAAGTTGTGGACGCGGTTCTCTTCGATCACGCGCCCCTCGGCGATCGCGAGATCGTCGGGAAATGCCTGGAGGGGTGCTGTTTCCACGTATCGATGCGAGTAGCGAAGGAACCCGCGTCCGTTCGCGCCGAAGTTGCGGTCCACGCGCACGTCCGTGTTGTTCGTGTTCAGCGTGGCGGCGCCGGTCGTGACGTAGTTGTTACGGCCGGTCCCGGCGTCACCGGGCTGATTTGGCAGCGGGTAGTACTTGAGGATATTCAGCGCGACGGGATCCCACAGCGCCTGCGGAATCTTGTTGTCGGAGAACTGGTCGCGGATGAAGCCGCCGGCCGGGTTCGCGCGCGTCGTAAAGGGGTTGAAGATGCGGACCAGCTGCCCGTTGGCCGCGAACGTTCGCGAGAAGTCCCCCTGGCGCTCGAGTGAGCTCGGGACCGTGAGCGTGGCAGACGCGAAGCCCTGCTCGCGAAGGCCCTCGAAGGAGA
Source organism: Acidobacteriota bacterium (assembly GCA_031404215.1). GTDB lineage: Bacteria > Acidobacteriota > Vicinamibacteria > Vicinamibacterales > 2-12-FULL-66-21 > JALZOC01. The sequence goes on along the minus strand of JANNHC010000535.1, from coordinate 1,329 downwards.
CGAGGTAGAACATCCGGTCACGCTGGATAGGCCCGCCGGCCGCGCCGCCGAACTGGTGGCGCGAAAAATCTCTCAACTTCTCGCCGCGACGCCGCTGAAAGAAGTTGCGCGCGTCGAATGCGGAGTCGCGAAGGAACTCGTAGGCGCTCCCGCGGAAGGCATTCGAGCCTGCCTTGTACACGACGTTGATGATGCTTCCGAGGCTGCGTCCGTATTCGGCCGGGTACGAAGCCCCGAGGACCTTGAACTCCTGGATGGCATCGACCGAGGGGAAGACCGAGATGCCGACGCCCCCGGTGACGGTGGGGAACGTGGCCGTGACGCCGTCCACGAGCGTGTCGCTGCTGCGCGGCCGTGCGCCGTTGATCGAGTAGCGCAGGTCGCCGTACGCGTTGCCGATCGTTCCGGCGACGCCGGGTGTGAGGAAGATCAACCCGTACACGTTACGAGTGTTCAGCGGGCCGTGCCGGTGATGGTTCCGGTGATCGTCTGCGCGTCCGCCGCGCCCGCCGCCAGCAACAACGCCGCCGTCAGCATCATCCGCGCCACTGCCTGCATGCTTCCTCCCGGTATGGCTTCCGCGCCGTCTGGGATGATACGGACTGCGTCGGGCCAAGGCAAGCAACGGCCCGTCAGTCTGTAGTCCGCTAGAATTGAACGATGGATTCGGTCCGTCTGGACATCTGGCTCGACGTCGCGTGCCTGTTCCGGACGCGATCGGAGGCGCAGAAGGCGTGCAAGGCCGGGAAGGTCGAGGTCAACGGCCAGGCGGCCAAGCCGCATCGTGACGTCAAGTCCGGCGACGAGGTCGTGATCAGCCGGCCCCTGGGTCGAAAGCAGCGGCTGGTCGTCTACGCGGTCGCCGACAAGAACATCCCGCGCAAGGAAGCCCGCGCGCTCTACGAGGATCTGACCCCTCCCCCTACCCCGGAAGAAATCGAGCAGCGCCGCATCGAGCGCCTCGCGCGCGCGTTCCTCCGGCCACAGAGCGCGGGGTCGCCGGACAAGCGGGAACGGCGGCAGCTGCGCAAGATGAAAGAGGAAGGAAACTAGGCTGACACGAAAAGGATCGCGCAGAGGCCGCGGAGCCCGCTGAGCGACGTTGGTGTTCCGCCGACCCGCGCTTTGCGCGGCAGGAGAGGGTGAGATCCACGGATACAAACAGCGGTGTTTCTTGCGCTGCTTGTATCCGTGGATCTCCTCCTCTCCTGTTAGCCGCCCTAAGCGAAGGGGGGCGGCGTCGGCGGAACACCAAGGAAATCTGCCAAGACTCTCTGCGTTCTCGGCGTTCTCCGCGCGAGATCCTCTCCGCGCGAGATCGCTAGATCA
>JANNHC010000534.1:0-11867 GCA_031404215.1 Acidobacteriota bacterium | reverse complement strand
GCCCGAGCGACGCGGCGGCAATCGGTTCGTCGTCGAACGACAGTCCCACGCGACCATTATAGAAGGAGCGACGGATGCGCCCACCCGAGTCAGCGTGATACACTTCGCCGGATGCCCGCGGTCGTGATTGCCGCCACTAATTTGATGCCGGCGCTCCAGGAGCGCCTCGCTGGCGAAGGGGACCTGCTTCCATTCGCCGACACCGAGCCGATTCAGGCGCTCCAGGCCATTCTGGAGCAACGCCCGTCGCTGATCGTGCTCGAACGCCTGTTTGCCGCAACGCCGCGCGGCGCGGCGCTCATCAATCGCATCAAAACCGATCCGCATCTCAGCAACGCGGAAGTCCGGGTGATGTCGCACACCGGCGACTACTCGCGGCAGGTTTCGAAGCCGTCGAAGGTAGACACATCGATGCCGGCGAATGCGGGGGCGGGATCCGGATCGTCCGGCGGTGCGGCCGTCGCGACGGCAGAACCGGCGACGACACCACTCGACTGGCACGGCACCAGGCGCGCGCCGCGCTACCGCGTGCGGCCGGGCGTCGAGATCCAGGTGGATGGCAATCCGGCGAACGTGGTGGATCTGTCGTCGGTAGGCGTGCAGGTGCTCTCGTCCACGATTCTCCGGCCGAACCAGAAAGTTCGCGTGAGCATTCCGAACGACGACTTCGTGATGCGTTTCCGCGGCGCGATCGCGTGGGCCAAGTTCGAGCTTCCCAAGCCGAACGACCCGCCACGATACCGGGCGGGCGTGGATTTCGCCGACGCCGACGCCGCGGCGCTCGACGACTTCTGCCTGAAGATCAAAGCCTAACTGGAGCGGACGACTGGTGGACGGTTCCGGGTCTGGCCCCGCCCTACCCTACGTGAACCACTCCGCGGCGACCGAATCCTCGCGAATGATCGTGTCCTCGCGGGCCGAACCTGTAGAAATGATGGCCGCGGGTACCCCGGTGATCTCCTCGAGCCGGGTCACGTACCGCCGCGCCTCGCGCGGCAGATCGGCGTACCGACGCACGCCGGCGGTCGGCGCCGTCCAGCCGGGAATCGTCTCGTAGATCGGCTCGCACTCGGCCAGCTGCGCCACGTCGCCCGGCATCTCGGTGAGCGTCGTGCCGCGGCAGCGGTACGACGTGCAGACCTGCAGCTCCGCTAATCCGTCGAGCACATCGAGCTTCGTCAGCGCCAGCGCGGTGAGGCCGTTCACGCGGACCGCGTAACGGACCGCCACCGCGTCGTACCATCCACAGCGCCGCGGCCGGCCTGTCACCGCACCGAACTCCTGCCCGCTCTCGCGCAGCCGGTTGCCAATCTCGCCCGTCAACTCCGTCGGCAGCGGTCCTTCTCCGACGCGGGTCGTGTAGGCCTTCGCGGCGCCGAGAACCCCGTCGATTGCGCGCGGGCCGACACCAAGCCCCGTGCACACGCCGCCGATCGTGGCGTTCGACGACGTGACGTACGGATACGTGCCGTGGTCGATGTCGAGCAGGGTGCCCTGTGCCCCCTCGAACATGATCGCGCGCCCGTCTCGTCGGGCCTGGTCGAGGAACAGCGACACGTCCGTGACCCACGGCTTCATCCGCTCCCAGGCTCGTGCGAGGTCGTCCAGCACCTGGCGCGCGTCCATGGTCGAGTCGCCGATGATACGGTTCCTGGCCGCCACGTTGTGGCCGACGGCGTCGGCGAGCGACTCGGGATTCGCGAGATCGCCCACGCGGACGCCACGCCGCGCGATCTTGTCCTCGTACGCGGGCCCGATCCCCCGCGAGGTCGTGCCGATCTTGCGCTCGCCGCGGCGCGCTTCGCTCAGCAGATCCAGTTCGCGGTGATACGGCAGGATCAAGTGCGCCTTGTCGCTCAGCAACAGGCGGTTGCCGATCCGGATTCCAGCTTTCTCGATCTCGTCAATCTCGGCGAAGAGCGCCTGCGGATCGACCACTACCCCATTCCCGATGATGCAGGAGATGCCGTCGTGGAGAATTCCGGAGGGCAGCAGGCGAAGCACGAATTTGCGGCCGTCGGCATACACGGTATGTCCCGCGTTGTGACCGCCCTGATACCGGGCGACGATGGAAAAGTTAGGCGTGAGTAAGTCGACGATCTTGCCCTTGCCCTCGTCTCCCCACTGCGCGCCGAGCACGGCGATGTTCATAACTGCAGTATTCTACCTTCAAGGAATGATCTTTCTCGACGGCGAATCGCTCACGCTCGACAATCTCGTCGCGATAGCCGACGGGTACGAGCCGATCGCGCTCGCGCCACGGGCCGCGGCGCGCGTGGACGCGGCGCGCGCGGTGGTGGATCGCAAGGCCAGTGGCACCGAGGCCATTTACGGAATCAATACCGGTTTCGGCGCGCTGGCGGAGACGGCGATCCCGCGCGAGGCGCTCGGCGCACTCCAGTTGAACCTGCTGCGGAGCCACGCGGCCGGCGTCGGCGACCCGCTGCCCGTTCGAGCGGTGCGCGCGGCGATGGTGCTGCGCGCCAACGTGCTGGCGAAAGGGTACTCCGGCATCCGTCGGGGCACCCTGGAGATCCTGATCGCGCTGCTCAACCGTCGCGTGCATCCGCGGGTGCCGAGCCGCGGCTCGGTCGGGGCAAGCGGCGACCTCGCGCCGCTCGCGCACCTCGCGCTGGTCCTCATCGGCGAGGGACAGGCCACGATTGCAGACGACCCGCGCGTGATGACGGGCGGTGACGCGCTCAACGCCGTGGGGCTGGCCCCCGTCACGCTGGCGTCCAAGGAGGGCCTGGCGCTCATCAACGGCACGCAGCCGTCCACCGCCGTCGCCGCGCTCGCAGCGCTCGGGGCCGAGCGGCTGGCGCGCGCGTCGGATATTGCCGCGGCGATCTCGATCGACGCGCTGCGCGGCTCGATCAAGCCATTCGATCCCCGCGTCCATGCCGCGCGGCCGCACCCCGGGCAACAGACGTCCGCGTCGAATATCCTGTCGCTGCTCGCCGAGAGCGCCATCAACCACTCGCACGAGCATTGCGGGCGCGTGCAGGACGCGTATTCGCTACGCTGCGCTCCCCAGGTGCACGGCGCGGCGCGCGATACGCTCCGATTCGTGCACGACACCCTGGCGATCGAGGCCAACGGCGCGACAGACAACCCGATGGTGTTCGCGGAGGCGGACGAGATCATTTCCGGCGGCAATTTCCACGGCGCGCCGGTCTCCATGGCGGCCGACTTCTGCGTGATCGCGGCCGCGCAGCTCGTGACGATCAGCGAGCGGCGGTCTGACCGCCTGGTGAACCCCGCGCTGAGCGACCTGCCGGCGTTTCTCACGTCCGAGAGCGGGCTTCACTCGGGCTACATGATAGCGCAGGTCACCGCCGCGGCACTGGTGTCCGAGATCAAAACACTCGCGCACCCCGCGAGCGTCGACACGATTCCGACATCCGCCAACCGTGAAGATCACGTCAGCATGAGCATGGGCGCGGCGCTCAAGGCCGAGCGCGCGCTGCAGCTCGCCACGCGGGTGATTGCGGTCGAGATTCTCTGCGCCTGCCAGGCGATCGACCTGCTCGCCCCGCTCACGACGTCGCCCGCGCTGCAGCGCGTGCACGCGCGCGTGCGATCGATCGTGCCGCGGCTCGCGGGCGATCGTCCGCCCGCTCCCGACATCGAGGCCATCTCGAGAATGATCGAGGACGGATCGCTCGAAACGTCGTGTGACTTGGAAGTCAAGTAAGAAATTTTTCAATTTCAATTTGACAACGCGCGCGTACGTTTCTAGATTGCTTGCTTCGCCGCGCAATCCAGACGCCGTGCGTGCGAATCTGCGAAGACCGGACCGTCATCTCCGATGCACATCGCCAGCCGCCATGTCAGCGCCCCTCGCGGTGCGGTGCTCTCCTGCAAGGGATGGCCCCAGGAAGCCGCACTGAGGATGCTGATGAACAACCTCGACCCCGAGGTTGCCGAACGGCCGGACGATCTCGTCGTCTACGGCGGATCCGGGCGCGCCGCGCGCAGCTGGCCCGCCTTCGACGCGATCGTGGCGTCGTTGCGCCGTCTCGAACACGACGACACGCTCGTCGTCCAGTCCGGCAAACCGGTCGCCGTCTTTCGCACGCACCCCTGGGCGCCCCGCGTGATCATCGCGAACGCGCTGCTCGTGCCCGCCTGGGCCAACTGGGACACGTTCCGCGACCTCGAAGATCGCGGTTTGACGATGTACGGGCAGATGACGGCCGGCAGCTGGATCTATATCGGCACGCAGGGCATCCTGCAGGGCACGTACGAGACCCTGGCGGAGCTCGCCCGGCGTCACTTCGGCGGGACTCTGGCCGGCCGGTTGGTCGTCACCGCGGGACTCGGCGGCATGGGCGGGGCCCAGCCCCTGGCCGTCACGATGAACGGCGGCATCGCGCTCGTCGCCGAAGCGGATCCGACACGCATCGCCCGCCGGTTGGCGACGCGCTACGTCGACGAGGTCGCCACGGACCTGGAGGACGCGTTGGCGCGGGTGGACCGTTACCGCCGCGACCGCGCGGCGCGGTCGATTGCGCTTGAAGCCAACGCGGCAGACCTGCTGCCCGAGCTCGCGCGCCGGGGCCTTGTCCCTGACGTCGTCACGGATCAGACCTCCGCGCACGACGCGCTCGACGGTTACGTGCCCAACGGTTTGCCGCTTGCAGACGCGGAGGCGATGCGGCGCGCCGACCCCGAGCAATACGTCGCCCGCTCGATGACGGCCATGGCCGAGCACGTCCGGGCCATGCTCGCGCTCAAGCGCGCGGGCGCCGTGGCGTTCGACTACGGTAACAACATCCGCGCGCAGGCGCTGAAGGCCGGCGTGCACGACGCCTTTGAGATTCCCGGGTTCGTGCCGGAATACATCCGTCCGCTCTTCTGCGTCGGCAAAGGACCGTTTCGATGGGCCGCGCTATCGGGTGACCCGGGCGACATTGCCGCGACCGACGCGCTCGCGCTGGAGATGTTCGCGGACAACACGCCGCTCTGCCGGTGGATCCGGATGGCGCAGGAACGGGTCGCCTTCCAGGGGCTCCCCGCGCGCATCTTGTGGCTCGGGTTTGGAGAACGGGCGCGGTTCGGACTCGCGATCAACGACCTCGTTCGCCGCGGCGTCGTCAAGGCGCCGATCGTCATCGGGCGCGATCACATGGACACCGGATCGGTCGCCTCGCCCAATCGCGAGACGGAGAACATGCGCGACGGGAGCGACGCGATCGCCGACTGGCCGGTCCTGAACGCGCTGTTGAATACGGCGGCTGGCGCCACGTGGGTCTCGGTCCACCACGGCGGCGGCGTCGGAATCGGGTACTCGCTGCATGCCGGCATGGTGGTCGTGGCCGACGGAACGCGCGAGGCGGACGAGAAACTTCAGCGCGTGCTGACGTGTGATCCTGGACTGGGTGTCGTGCGCCACGCCGACGCCGGATATCCGGACGCCATTGACACGGCGCGCCATAACGGCATTACCATGCCATCACTTTCGAGTCACGGGGGTTCGGACCGATGATGATTCCGGAGCGCCCGTCGCTCGAGCGACGGGTTCTGGCGGCGCTTGACGGTTCGTCGGGGGGCGGCACGCGCATCCCGGTGGTGCTCGGCGGGTGCGGCACGGGGCGGACATCGCTCCTGCTCCGCCTGCGCGACCTGGTCGGACGCGACTCCGCGCAGTACGTGGACGTCGAACGCATCGCCACGACGCCGGAACGCTGTCTGAAGGCCGTGCGCGACGCGTCGCCATTTCCCCCCGTTCCCTATGGCCACGTCGACGTGATCGAATCCGGAGCGCGAGGAGCGTTCGACGCCACGCTGGCCTTCATGGACACCGCGCGGGCTGCCGGCGGCGCTCCGGCGACGTTCCTGCTCGACGAGTTTCTCGAACTGCGGACATTCGAGAGTTTCCCCGGGCTGCGGACGGTGTTGCGGGACCTGCTGGGCGCGCTCGGTTCCAGCGGCAACCGGTTCGTGCTGACCACCCGTTACACGGCGCGGGCGCACCGGTTGCTCCGGGACGCGCCGTCGCAATTCGAAATCATTCCCGTGGCGCCGCTGACCACGGCCGAGATCCGGACGACGCTGCCTGCCGCCCCTGCCTCGCGCACGTTGTCGGGGTTGATCGAAGACGAAGACGATCGGGCCCGCGACGATCTCGCGCGGCTAGTGCACGCGATCTCGGATGGCCGCCCCTCGTACGCCCGGATGCTCGCGGAAGCGTCGGCCACCATGGCGCCACGCGGCACGGTCGATCCCGTCAGCGCGTTGAGCGCGCTGCTCGCGCCCTCCGGAACCATCGCCACCGCGTGCCGGTTCTCGTATGAGCTGCGCCTGCACCGCGCGCGGGGGTACGGAGCGCTCAAGGCGATCCTCGACGTCCTCGCGGAGGAAGAGCCGCTGACCCTCACGGAGATCGCCCTGCGCCTGCGCCGCACGCCGGGGTCCACGAAGGACTATCTGTCGTGGCTCGAGGATGTCGATCTGATCGTCTCGCGGCAGAAGCGCTACAGCTTTACCGATCCCATGATGCGCCTGTGGGTACGGCTCCACTGCCACTCCGCGCCGCCAACTGAAGAAGACATCGCGCGCGAAGTCCACGCCTACGTGCTGACGCGCCTGCCTGCCGCCGAGCCGGCGCTCGCGCTGGCCGGCGGACCCGAAGGGGTTGCGGAGCGCGACAAGCCGTGGGGCATCATCGAAATAGACTGACCCCGGTTCGCGATTCGCCGATCGGCCGGGCGCGACCCGACTACGTCTCGGCGTTCAAGCGTTCGAGCGCCAGCTTTGCGGCCGCCTGGGCCGCTTCCTTCTTGCTCTTGCCTTCCGCCCGTGCGATCGGCAGCCCGTTGACCAGCACTTCCACGTCGAACATGCGCCGGTGTGCGGGACCGATCTCCGCAGCCAGACGGTACACCGGCAGCCCGCGGTCGTGCGACTGCAGCCACTCCTGGAGCGCCGATTTGTAGTCCTCCGTGAACGCCGCGTCCGCGCCCGTTCGTCTGGCTTCGTCGATGAGGTCCGCGAACTGCCGCTCGATGAAATCGCGCGCGGGCTCGATGCCGCCATCGAGATAGATCGCCGCGATGAGGGCTTCGTAGCAGTCGGCAATCAGCGCGTGCTTGCGCCGGCCGCCGGTCTTCTCCTCGCCGCGGCCCAGGATCAGAAACTCGCCGAGATTGATTTTCTCTCCCAGCCGCGCGAGCGCGGTCGCCGACACGATCGACGCCTTCAACTTCGACTTCTGCCCCTCGTTGTGCTGCGGGAACTGCCGGAACAGCATGGCCGCAATCGCGAAACCCAGCACGGAATCGCCCAGAAACTCCATGGACTCGTTATCGAACACGCCGCCGCTGGCGTCCTCGTGGACGCGCGACCGATGCGTGAGGGCATGCTCGAGGAGTCCGCGATCCCGGAAGTGATAACCGATGCGGCGCTCGAGCGGCTCCAGTTCCGACCCGAACGGGACGACGCGTCCGGGCCCCGTCTCCTCACGATGGCTCTCGATGACCCGCTTCGCGTGGGCGGCTTCGTCGGCCTGCACGGCGATCCGGAGCTCGTAGACGGCCAGGGGAAACGGCGTGCGCGACATGTCCGAGGACACCATCGACGCGATGCCGTGCGTCTCGAGAAGCCCGCGGACGACATCGGCTTCGATCTGCGACGGTGTGCGGAAGATGACAACGAGGTCGGTCATGAGGAAGGCATCCGCATGTCAGACGGCAATCTGGCCGGTCGCCACGAAGGCGCGATCCACCTTGAGGAGGATCATGGTCATGTCGTCGTGTTGATCCGCGGTGCCCACGAAAGCCTCGATCTCGCGCATGATGCGCTCGCGGAGCTCGCCCGACTCGAGGTGGCCGTGCTCCTCGACGATCTGGCTGAGCCGCAGCTCCCCGAAGAGGTCGCTCTCCGGGTTCATCGCCTCGGTGATGCCGTCGGTGAACAGCACGATGACATCCCCGGCGCGAGGTCCACGCGCTCTTACTCCAGCAGTTCCGTGAACTTCTCCGCGGCGCCGTCGATCCGGAGACCGAGCACCATGCCGTTGGGCGTCAGCACGCGAGCCGACGGGAGCATGGATGAAGGCCCCGGCAGGAAAATGAGCGGCGTGTGACCGGCCCGGCAGAACGTCATCACGCCGGCCGGCAAGTCGATCACGGCATACGTCATCGTGATGAAGCTGCGGCTATCGAGGTGCTCCGAGATGATTCGGTTGACCTCGATCAGCAGTTCGCGCGGGGAATCGTATCGCTGACTGAGCGCGAGGACGAGCCCCTTCAGTTCGGCCATGTAGAGCGCCGCGGACGTGCCCTTTCCCGACACATCCGCGATGAGGACGCCCAGGCGGTCGCCGGACAACCGGAAGAAATCGTAATAATCCCCGCCCACTTCGCGCGCCGGGACGCAGAGGGCCGTAATCCCGAGACCCGGCACGTCGAGCGGCCCGCGCGGGAGAAGCGACATCTGGATGACGCGCGCGATGCGCAGCTCTTCCTCGAGCCGTTTCTTCTCGGCTGCCGTCTGCAGCAGCCCTTCGATGCTCCCGGTCATCTGGTTGAACGAGCCCGCCAGCTCGCCGAGCTGATCGTTGCTCTGCACCTCGATGCGGTGGGCGAAGTCTCCGTGGCGCACACGCTCGGTGCCCATGAACAGCTCGTGGATGGAGCTCGTGATCGACCGCGCAAGGGCGAGGCCCATGCTGAGCGCGACGATCTCGATGATCAGAAACAGCCCCGCAATCACCAGCAGCACGATGATCGCCCAGACGCCGAGCGGCACGTTGGCAAACACGATTTTTTGCGCGTCCGAGAGCCGCCGATACAGCTCGCCGGGACGGTAGCTGAGCGAGATGCTCACCTGGCCAAGCGCCTTGGTGTTCCAGTCGAAGTAGTCGAGAAAAATCACGCTCCGCCCGAAGAGCGTGGCCCAGGTGCCGCTCTTGTCGTCGTCCGCGCCGCCCCCGTTCGCATCCCCCACGACCGCGCGATCGGCCTTCTCAATGAACACGGCCGCAACTCCCGCGCGCACGCCGGTCTCCTCCTGAAGTTTTTGGATCATCTCGTCGTTGATCGGCAGGTCGCCAACGACATAGCCCGCAAGCACCTTGTCCACGAAGACCGGCGCGGCCGCGCGGTTCACGAGTTCGACTTCTCCGGGTCCGTCCAGAGATGGCACCGCGATCGTGCCGTTCCAGCCGCTGCGCGTGAGCCATGCTGGAATCGTGGCTGGCGCCGGCAGGTGCTCCCACGAGCCGACCGCGACGCGATCGGCCAGCGCTCCGCGCCCGCTGCCGGGCACCGGAATATAGACGAAGGAGATGACTGGGTACTTCGCCGCGGCGTTTCGGTGCGTCCGGCCGAGCGACTGGGCCGCGCTCTCGGGGGCGCGCGACATTTCCGAGGCAGCCGACGCGGTGGACACCTTCACGTCGTCTGCGGTGGCGTCGTAGCCGTCCTTGAACAGATACGCGCTGACGTTCATGAAGATCAGCACGCCGCCCAGCAGAAAGAAGATCACGATGAGTAACGACGGCACGACGCCGATGAAGATGTAGGACAGGATCAGCTTGCGACGGACCCGCCAGAGGAGGCGGCGCTTCATCAGCACGACAAGTCGCGAGACGAACACCGACACCGAAACAACCAGGCCGATCGTGGCGGCGCTGCTCAACAGGGTGATGAGTTGCGGAAGCTCGCCCCAGAGGCGCAGGAGCGCGACGATGAGCTTCAGGGCGGCCGAAATAATGAAGAGGCGGCCGGCCCACGTGCGCAGCATCAGGTCGCGAGTCGAGTACGGCGGTTCGACGCCGGGAGGCGGTGGCGTGCGCCGATCGCCCGGTAGCGCCCGGACCAGTACTCGTGGGCTCGTCATTCGCTGTGAAAGCGATGATAACAGAGGGCTCACGGGCCGGACTCAGGGGCTCAGGGCCCAGGCTCAGACGGGAGTGATAAAGTCAACGACGTGAAACTCTCAGACCACGCACGCTTTTCCACCATCTGCATACACGCCGGCCAGGAGCCTGACCCGTCCACGGGCGCCATCATCACGCCGATCTACCAGACGTCCACGTACGTGCAGGAAGAGGTCGGCCGTCATAAGGGATTCGAATACGGCCGCACGCAGAATCCGACGCGGCTCGCGCTCGAGAAGAACATCGCCGCGATCGAGGGAGGGAAAGCGGCGTACGCCTTTGCCTCGGGCATGGCGGCCATCAACGCGATTACCACCATGCTCAAGGCCGGCGACCATGTGGTCGTCACGGACAACACCTACGGCGGGACGTTTCGTCTCTTCGAGCGCGTGCTGCGCCAGTATCAGCTTTCGTTCAGCTACGTTGACACCTCGCGGCTCGATCTCGTGGAAGAGGCGATTCGCCCTGAAACGAAGATGCTGTTCATCGAGACGCCGACCAACCCCGTGATGCGGCTGACGGACCTCGCGGCAGCCTCCGAGCTTGCGCATCGCCATCACGTGAAGGTCGTCGTGGACAACACGTTTGCGAGCCCGTGCCTGCAGCGGCCAATCGAGTTCGGCGCCGATCTCGTGGTGCACAGCACGACGAAGTACCTGAACGGCCACAGCGACAGCGTCGGCGGCATCGTGATTGCCGTCGCCGACGAGGATGTCGAGTGGCTGAAGTTCATTCAGAACGCGGCCGGCGCGATACTGAGTCCATTTGATTCGTGGTTGATCCTGAGAGGCACGAAGACGCTGGCCCTCAGGATGGCGCAGCACAACACGAACGGTCAGGCGCTCGCGGAGTACCTCGTAGCGCATCCGAAGGTCACGCAGGTGTTGTATCCGGGGCTGCCCACCCATCCGCAACACGAACTCGCAAAACGTCAGATGCGGGGATTTGGCGGGATGCTGACGTTTGACGCCGGAACGGTGGAAGCGGCCTACGACGTGTGCAAGCGTGTGCGGTTGATGGCGCTGGCTGAGAGCCTCGGCGGCGTCGAGACGCTCATTTCGCATCCCGCGTCGATGACCCATGCATCCGTCCCACCCGAGCGCCGCGCCCGGATCGGGCTGACCGACAGCCTGGTCCGCATCTCGGCGGGCGTCGAGGATCCTGCCGACCTCATCGAAGACATCCGTCAGGCACTGGCGTAGCGGTCATGCTTTGGCCTTCGTCCCATTCCCGGGGGAGCCCTGTACTCACGCGGGGCTGTCTTTACGAGGTCGAATCGGCGACCCACCTCAAATACGCGTCGTTGCCATCGACGATTGGCAGGACGAGAAATTCCGGCACGTCGTACGGGTGCATCTCGCGGATGCGTTCCCACAAGCCGACGACACGGTCTCGCGATGTCTTGATGACCACCTGACGCTCGGTTTCCTGCTCGACGTTCCCCTCCCAGCGGTAGATCGACTCCATGGGCGCCAGCAGGTTCACGCAGGCCGCGAGCCGCTCCTCGACGATCGCGCGTGCGAAGCCGGCGCCGTCCGCATCAGCTGGCAGCGTGGTCAGGACCATCACATACTCGGAATTCATCAGCATTTCCTCGGACACGAAGGAACGCGCGCCGGGTTTATTTCCTGCGCTCTACTTTCAGGGCTGCGTCGTGACGAAAGTATTGTACAAAGGACGCTCCTGAATCCATGCCTACCGTCGCCGAGCCTAGGACTGACATCCGACGTCCCGCTGGCGCTGAGCCTTTGCGGCGCAAGCGTGCCGTCCCGGCCCCGGCGTCGGCCTTCCGGAGGCGCGGCGTTCACCTGCTGCTCATTTTTGTGACGCTCGTGCTCGTCGTGGACGCGCTGATCGGTGAAAAAGGCCTGATGGAATCGATGCGGGCGCAGCGTCAGTACCAGGAGCTTGTTTCCTCGCTGGACGTGCTCCGGCGGGGCAATGCCCAGCTGCGCGACGACGCGAGGCGCCTCAAGGAAGA
>JANNHC010000533.1:0-1652 GCA_031404215.1 Acidobacteriota bacterium | reverse complement strand
CAGACCAATAAAACCGGCGTTGAAGAATGTTCAACGGCTTTTTCAAGCGGCAAGTTTTCATAATATTCCGAAGCTGCGAGCGCCGTTTCGTAAGCGGCTCGCGGACTGAGTTCAGCAAAATCATCGAACAACTTGTCGCGGTAAGGTTGCGGCGCGTGGCGAAATCTGAACCTCGTGGAACCTTGCAGAACCCGGTAGAACCTTGTAGAACCGAGTAGGAACCTAGGGCAAGAGCCAGACGGAGCACTCATCGACGCCGTGGCCTTGCACGCGGGTCACCTCGAACTGCAGGCGTTCGTAGCGTACCATGTCGGCGACGGCTGGCGGGCGCCCGAGGAGTGTCAGGACCAAGCCGCTGACGCTGTCCACGTCGTCGTGCTCGAGGTCGAGATCGAACTCCTGCCCCAGTTCGTCGAGCCGCATCGTGCCCGGCACGCGCAGCCGCCCGAGCTGGTCACGATAGATCTGCGGTACTGTGGCCGGCCCCTCTTCGATCTCGCCCACGACCTCCTCGAACAGATCCTGAAGCGTGACGACACCGGACGTGCCGCCGTGCTCGTCTATCACGATCACCATCTGCGTCCGCTCGCGCCTCATCGTGGACAACACGGAATCAAGCGGCGCGGTCTCAGGCACCAGCGGCAGGGGGCGCGCATCGGCACGCCGGATCGACTCGTCGCCGAGCAGCACGCGCAGCAGGTCCCTGATGTGGACCATGCCGATGATGTGATCGAGGTCTCGCTCGTAGATCGGATAACGCGTGTGCGGCGTGCGCCCCAGGAGGTCGCGGATCTCGTCCGCCCGGGTGCCCAGCGGTATACCCGCGACGCGAACTCGCGGCACCATGGCTTCGCCGGCCGTCAAGGCGCCGAACTCGAAGAGTTCCTGCAGCATCTGCCCCGACTCGGCACGGATGGCCCCGAGATCCTCACTTTCCTGCACGACGAGCTGCAGCTCCTCGGGCGTGTAGTACTGATCCGCGTTCTGCCCCTGTCGGTTGACGCCGAGCATCTTCAGAACGAGGTTGCCGATGGCACTGAGCGAAACGACGAAGGGGTAGAGAGCGTTTCTCGTCCACAACATCGGCGGGGTGATCCACAGCACCATTTGTTCGGCGCGCTGCAGCGCAAGGGACTTCGGCACCATTTCGCCGACGACGATGTGGAAATAGGTAAGGATGGCAACCGCTACCGTGCTGGCGACGCCGTGCGAGACGAGCCACTGCGGCAGCCCGCGGTTGCCGAGCAGCCGATAGATGGCGTCGGCGACCACGTGCTCGCCGTACATGCCCAGCCCGAGGCTCGCGACCGTGATTCCAAGTTGTGCGGTGGCAATGTAGCGGTCCTGTTGCCGAGGATCTTCGAGTACGCGGAGCACGGCCTGCGCGAGCTTGTTGCCGTCCTGCGCCTTCTTGTCGATCGCGGCTCGCGGCGCCCCGACGATCGCAAACTCCGCCGCCACGAAAATGCCGTTGAGGAGGATGAGCGACGCGATGATGATGAAGGCAATCATACGGCGTCGTCCTCGTCCGTGCGCGGCCGGTTTCCGACGATAACCGACGTAATGGCCTCTCCCTCGACAGCCTCGACTTCGAGGTGCGTGCCCTCGACGTCGAACTCTTCTCCTGGTTCTGGAATTCGTCCGATAGCGGC
>JANNHC010000532.1:0-4361 GCA_031404215.1 Acidobacteriota bacterium | reverse complement strand
CGTTGCCAAAGTACGACGCGGCGTTCGTGGAGATCTCGTTGCCATGGAGGTCGAGGCTGAGGCTGAACCGCAAGTTGATGAATTTCTGAATCGTCGGCGGGTCGATTCCGCCGAGTTTCCGCACGTCCTCTGAGTATCCGGCGCCGCCCAGGAGCTGGCAGGTGCGCTCGATGATGCGCGCGATGCCGGTTTCACCGACGAACATGTGATGAGCCTCTTCGGTCAGCATGAAGCGCGTCGTCCGCGAGAGGGGGTCGAGTGAGCTTTCTGACAGCGACAGGAGCTGCGACTTGCCGTCACGATCCGTGAACATCGTGAACATGAAGAAATCCAGCCAGTTCTCGATCGGCTCGTTGAACGCGTCGAGAATTCTCGGCTTGTCGCGATTCCCGCTCTGCCGCGCGAGCAGTTCTTCGGCTTCATCGCGGCCGTCGCGGCCGAAGTAGGAGTGCAGCAGGTAGACCATGGCCCACAAGTGCCGGCCTTCTTCGACGTTCACCTGGAAGAGGTTCCTGAGATCGTACATGCTCGGGCACCGCTGGCCGAGCCATCGCTGCTGCTCGACGCTCGACGCTCGCCGGTTCAGTGTCCCCCTGCGTGACGATCAACCGGCGCAGCTGATTGCGAAACTCGCCCGGCACTTCCTGCCACACGGGCTGGCCGAGAAAGTCCCCGAACCCGATGCGCCGATCATGAACAGGGTCGGCGAGGAAAATGCCCCATCGATACTCAGGCAGCTTGACGTATTCAAAGTGGGCCCACCCGGACGGATCGACGCTCACGGCCGTCCGCACGTACACCTGGTGATAATCCTGGAAACCCTGCGGCCCCATGTCCTTCCACCACTGGATGTACTGCGGCTGCCAGTGTTCAAGCGCGCGCTGCAGCCGCTTGTTGCTCGACAGCCCGACGTTATTCGGGATCTTCTCGGCTGAAATCATGATGGATCCTTGGATTGCTGAATGTTGACGGCTGATTGGCTCAATCAGCAATCGACAATCAGCAATTGTTACGTTCGCTTGAAGTCAAACTCAGGCCGCGACTGTGAGCCGTAGGCCGTCAGCGCGCCTGTTTCGCCCACTGCGTTCGGTCGCTGGAAGATCCAGTTCTGCCAGGCGGTCAGGCGGCCGAAGATCTTCGTTTCCATCGTCTCCGGGCCGGCGAAGCGAAGATTGGCTTCCATTCCCGTCAACGCGTCCGGTGAGAAGGCCGCGCGGCTTTCAACGGCCAGGCGCACCTCATCGTCCCAGTCGAGCTCGTCTGGCGCAAAGGTGACGAGCCCGGCGTCGGACGCGGCTTGCGCGTCGAAGGGGTCGGATTCGCCGAGCACCTCGCCGATTCTTTCGGGCTCGCCCAGGAACCGGGTTTCGAGACGCGTCAGTCCGTTGCTCATCTTGAGGGGCCCCGCGTTCATGGCCGACAACGCGATGGTGTTCGGACGATCGGGATCGTCCAGCATGTAGGAGCGGTCGGCCGCAAGCGCCAGTTCGAACAGCGTTCCGGCGAAGCAGCTGCCGGGCTCGATCAGCGCAAAGAAGCTCCGCGACGTCAGGTCCATGCGCTTGAGCGTGCGCTTGACGAAATGGACGATCTCGCGCACGAGCCAGTGATCGATGTGCCGCGCGAGCGTTTCGTCCACTGCGAGCACGCGTCTCGCGTCCCCCTGCGTCTTGACGACGACCGTGCCGATGAGCGGTTCGGTGATGCGCAACCGCAACAGCGCGTCGTCCAGCTCACGAAACGCGCGGAGCGGCCAGAACCGGTCGCCCGCGGCGACGATTTCGTCAGGTGTGGAGGACTCGTCACCTTCCGGAGCGCGGACGGTCAGCGTCGCGACGCGCTTGTCACGATCGAGATCCAGTGTCACGCTCGAATAGCGCACACAGTCGTCGGCAACCTGCGGCGCCAGCGGTCCGAGCGCGATCCCGGGCCCCGCCGAAGGGCGATCGGACAGGTGAGCCAGCTCCTGGGCACGCTTGGCGACGCGGTCCTTGAACTGGCTTGTCGGGTAAGCCGCATCGACCAACCGCCACTCGACGGCGCGCTTTCCTTTTATCCCCTCGGCGACCGTACCGAAGAAGTCGGCCAGATCCCGGCGGACCATGCGCTTGTCCACGACCCGCGTGAGACCGCCCGTGCCCGGCAGCACGCCAAGAAGCGGTGTCTCGGGAAGGCTCACCGCGGAGTTCCCATCGTCTACCAGGAAGATCTCGTCACAGGCGAGCGCCAGCTCGTAGCCGCCGCCCGCGCAGATCCCGTTCACCGCCGCGAGGAACTTGATGCCCGAGTGCTGGCTGGCGTCTTCCATCGCGAGGCGGGTTTCATTCGTGAACTTGCAGAAGTTCACTTTCCACGCGTGCGTGGCCCCCCGCAGCATGAAGATGTTGGCGCCGGCGCAGAAGATGCGTTCCTTCAGGCTTGTGACGACGACCGCGTGCACCTCAGGGTGCTCGAATCGCAGCCGCTGCAGGGCGTCGGCCAACTCGATGTCCACGCCGAGATCGTAGGAGTTCAGCTTGAGTCGATAGTCGGGCGACAGGCCCGCGTCTTCCTGAACGTCCATCGAGAGCGTCGCGACGGGGCCGTCGAACGTCAACTTCCAGTGATGGTAGCGGTCCGGAGAGGTCTCGAGGGAAAGCGTAGGCTGGGGCGGAGTCGCGGTGTCCATCGCCCCAAGCGTAACTGCGCGCGTACAGCGGTGTCAAGGCACTATAGTGCACATTATTATTGATATTAGGTAATATATTGCCTATGCCGGATCCGCTGCTGCAGGCGCTCGGACGTCGTGCCCGCGCGAAGCGCCTTGCCGGAGGTTGGACGATTCGCGATGTGGCGGAGCGGTCCGGCCTGTCACCACGATTTCTCGGCCAGCTCGAATCAGGGCGCGGGAACATTTCGGTGCGTCGGCTGGCAGACGTGGCGCGCGCGCTTGAAACCACGCCTGCAGCGCTGCTCACGGAATCGGACGATCCGGTACAACCCGTGGTGGCGCTGCTCGGTCTGCGCGGCGCCGGAAAGACGACGGTCGGGCGGCGGCTTGCGCGCAGGCTGCGCGTGCCTTTTGTGGAACTGGATAGACGTATCGAACAGGCTGCCGATTTGAGCCTCAGCGAACTATTCTCGCTGCACGGGGAGGACTACTACCGTCGGCTCGAACGCGACGCGCTGACCGACGTGCTGGCGGAGCGACGGGGCATGGTGATCGCCACGGGCGGCGGAATCGTGACGTCCCCAGGGACTTACGCCGCGCTGCGTCGCGCGGCGGTTACGGTATGGCTGCGCGCGGGGCCTGAGGATCACTGGAATCGCGTGGTGCGCCAAGGGGACCGGCGCCCGATGGCCAATCATCCGCAGGCCATGGCCGATTTGCGCGCCCGCCTGGCTGCGCGCGAGCCGTTATACGGGCTTGCGGATCACACGATCGACACGTCCGGAATGTCGGTCGATCAGGCGATCGAGGCGATCGCGGAGTTGGTCGTCTAGTATTCGTCTAGTATTCGTCCTCGTTGCCCCACCACGACTCGGCGGTCGTGGACGACATGGGGTTCGAGCGCGACGACCAGGGCGCGGAGGGTCCGGAGAGGCGATTCTGGATCTGCGCTCTCAGCCAGCCGATGGCATCAGGCTCGGCTGCGCGGAGCGCCTTCCAGTCCTCTTCAGGAAGCACGAGCGTGAGGATCCGCGTGGAGTGTGACTGGCCGTTGATCATGCCTCGCATCATAGAAAACCGCACACCATCCTGTCGCGCATAAGTTTCTAATGGAATCGATGCATCGGATGGATGGCGGTGACATCAGCCCTACGCATCGAACCTATGCGGCCAGCGCATCACCTTTTATTGGGCCGTTTCGCCGGGCTTGAGCACCAAAACGTCGATACCAAGCGGATCGACCAGCTTCTTCAGCCGCTCCGGAGTGCCAGTGAGGACCGGGAACGTCCCGTAGTGCATTGGCACAATCTGCCGGATTCCCAGCAGGCGGGCCGCCACGGCGGCCCCTTCCGGTCCCATCGTGAAATGGTCGCCGATGGGAAGAAATCCGATCTGGGGCGCGTACATCTCGGCGATCAGCTTCATGTCGCCGAATACGGCGGTGTCGCCGGCAAAGTAAAAAGCCTGGCCATCCTCCGTCCGTACGACGAAGCCCGCGGGTTGTCCCAGGTACACGGTGGTATCGTTCTCGACAACGCTGCTCGTGTGCACCGCGGGCACCATGGTCACGTCGAGTCCCGCAACCGAGACCGTCCCGCCGATGCCCATGCCCTGCCGAACGGGCTGGTGCCGCCGGTGCCGATCCACTTGCTGCCGCCCTGATGCCGGCCCTGCTGCTCTTCGAGACGTTTTTTCAGCGCCTCCATCAACT
>JANNHC010000531.1:0-2580 GCA_031404215.1 Acidobacteriota bacterium | reverse complement strand
CCCCGCGGTCGTCTGTGGAGCTGCCGCTCTCGCCGACCAATCGCCTGGCGCCGTCGATGTACCGGCGGCGGGCGAGTGAGACGGACACGTGGGCGACCGCCTCGCCGGCTTCGTCGACGACGCGGCCCGTGACCACTGCGCCTGGCGGCAGCGCGAAGTTGATGTGCTGGAGCACGGCGCTTTCACCGAGCTCCAGGGGTCGTCCACGTTCGAACGGTCGCCGCTGTCCGTACGCGACCTCGACATACCCGCCTCGTCTCGCCTTGAGCTGGTAGCGCCCGGCGGGGAGCTGCGTCAGCTCATACCGGCCCTCGGCGTCCGTCATGGTCGCGGCGGGTCCGTTGAGATCCCCCGTGCTCCATTCATCCACGCGGACTTGCACGCGGCGCAGCGGTTCACCCGTATCGGCGCGTACGACGCGCCCGCGGATCACGCCCGTTCCCGCGCGTGGCGTCGGCGGCTGATCCCGTGCAGGCAACTGTGCCGTCACCACGGTGCCGACGAGGAGCAGGCCGAGGAGGAGGATGATGAAAGGCGGTGGAGTGTCCGAAACAACTGGTCGTCGGATCATCAAAATCGCCTCGCATCGTCCGGGGGAATAGTGCGATCCCAGAACGTCGAATGAGTGGCCGCATGGTAACGGTCGTGATCCCGCCGCCGCATTGTAGAGCGAACACGGCATCGAACGGAATTGAGCCACGCACCAGGCGGCTGGGGCGCGCCCGCGCAGCGGCATTCGTCGCCACATCGACGATAGCAACTGTCTTCAAAGCCAAGCGATCTCTGGTTGAGTGATCTGTTGCCAAGCCCACCTTCGACAGGAATGGCCGTTCACGTTGGGCCGGAATACACACAGCGAAGTAAATGCAGACAAGAGTCGCCACCCGGGTTGCCTGCTTGAGCGTCGAGATTTTCGAGCTTTTCGGGCGTTTGTTCGCGCTTTCGTTGCCGCGGACGATTGCCAGAGCGCTTGGCAGTCCCCTTGCTGAGCGCACGCATTGGACTACCTCCCGATCCTGCCGGCAACCAGCGAAGTAACAATTCTGTCGCGGCCGTTCAGTGGGGTGTGTGAGTTCAAACGGAAAAGGATGAATCTCATGCCTGAAATCTGTCGCCGTACGACTCGGCTCTTGGCAATCATCGTCCCACTCGCCGCGATTGTTCTCAACGCCTCCGCAGCGTCCGCCCAACCAGCGCTCGGGAGGGCGTCGGGCTTCGCGGTCCTGGCTGGCACGGCGGTGACATGTACCGATGGTGGCGGTGCTGTCGTCACCGGAGACGTGGGCGAGTGGCCCGGCACCGCTTTCACTAACACCCCTCCGTGCACGATTAATGGGACGGTTCACTTGGGGGACGGGGTTGCCAAACAGGCTTACTTGGACTTCATCAGCGCGTACAACGATCTCCTGTCCACCCCCCCGGCTTGCGACGCCACGTTGACGGGTACGCTCGCGGGCGAAGTGCTTGTGCCCGGCGTTTACTGTGTCAGCGCGGAGGCGAAGACGGGCCTGTTGACGCTCGACGCCGGGACCGCCGGCGCGAGTGCTGTCTGGATTTTCCTGGTCGATGGCGCACTCACGGGCAACAGCTTCAATGTGAAAATGCTTAACGACGGGGATCCGTGTAACGTGTATTGGCGGACCGGGCTGAACGCCGACGCGACACTGACGACTTCGAATTTCGTGGGAACTATTCTCTCGGGTGCGGCCATCACGGTCACGGCCACCGATGGAACCGTTCAAGGGGGCCTCTTTGCGACGACCGCAGTGACATTGACATTGACAAACAGCACCGTCACCGCCTGCGAGGCAACCGGCCACGGCCGCGGCGGCAAGTGCAACCAGGGCGTGGGCAACGGGCCCGAGGGTTGCGATCCGGGCAACTCGAACCAGGGCGACCCGAGCCGGTCGAATGATGAGCTGGGCGGGACGCCCGGGAACCCGGGCCGCAAGGGCGGCAACGGCAGGTAGCGAAGTCGTCGCGAAGAACGAGGCGGAGGGGCGTTGTCCGGGTCGCTCCGTCTCGTTCTGGACGCCAGGGGAAGCGTTGATTCAACCTTCGCGTTCCGGCTTCATGACGACGGTTGCCAGCAGGTAACCGTGCCGCCGCACGGCCCGAACGTGGCGGTCGAGGAACACGAACGGGCGCATCCTCAGCCACCCGGGGATGAAGAGGATCGCCGTTTCAGCGACGACGTCCAGGCCGGCCTCTTCGAGCATTTGTTTCGGTGCGCGACGTGAGTAGGACTACTCGTACCCGTACCCGTAAAGTCCGACCGGCTGGAGCACCGCGACGAACAACCGCCGGAGAATCGGGTCGTATCGGTTCGGCACGCCGACGACGGCGCGCCCGCCGGGTTTGAGCACACGGGCGATCTCCTCGACGGCGCGCTCGGTTTCGTCGAAGTGCTCGATCGTTCCCATCGAGTGGTTGATCTGTTGCCAAGCCGTGTTTGTCCGCATCATCGCGTTGAGAATCGTCAGGAGTTTGCGCATGCTGGCGGTCAGCGCGACTTTCTTTGGCTTGCCGGCCACGATCAGGCGGAGATCGAGGCTCGAATGACGACGTTGCGTCGACACG
>JANNHC010000530.1:0-3881 GCA_031404215.1 Acidobacteriota bacterium | reverse complement strand
GACACTCGAAATGACACTCGCGAAACTGTACTCCGCGAGGATCTCCGGGGCCGTTGCACGCGAGCCGCCCTGAGGATTCGCCGCAGAGCAGGCGCGGATTTAGGGTTCAAACGCGAGGGCGCCTCTGGTACTCTGAACGGTAAGCGGAAGTACGATGAGGACTGCATTGACGAGAATAGATATCCTCGAGGCACTGCGGCGCCATCGGCCGGATCTGGAGCGCTTCAGCGTCAAGACCATCGCGCTCTTCGGCTCGTACGCCAAAGACGCTCAGACGGATTCTAGCGATCTGGACTTTGTCGTGGAGTTCTCCAAGCCCACCTACGACAATTTCACGAGCCTGGAGCAATTCCTCGAGCAACTCTTCGGCCGAAGAGTCGATATCCTGACGCCAGCTGGGGTCGAAAGTATTCGCGTGCCCCGGATCTCAGAAGACATCAAGCGAACGCTCATGCATGTCTAAACGAGGGCAGCAGGAATACCTCGCGGACATGCGCGAAGCGATCGTCCGCATCCAGCGCTACACCTCAGCGATCACATACGGTCAATTTCTCGCCGATTCCAAGACGCAAGACGCCGTCATTCGCAACATCGAAATCCTCGGTGAAGCGGCGAAACGTCTCCCGGCCACGCTCACAAGCACACATCCGGAGGTCGAGTGGAAGAGTATCGCGGGCATGCGCGACAAGCTCGTGCACGATTACTTCGGCGTCAACATGGACATCCTGTGGGATGTGCTCACGACGAAGCTGCCGGCGCTGCTGAAGCAGATAGACGACATCGTTCAGGACATCGGCTAGCCGATCAACAATAAGCGAGCTCTACCCCGATTTCGTCGGTGTCGCACCGGATCCGCTTTTTCAGCGAATCATGACGAAGACGGGCAGTCGAGCCCGCGGCGCCAGAACTCACCGCCGCCCGGGAGCACGAGGCTCGGCCCGAGAACCTGATTGTCGCAGGGTTGGATCTCGCGCAACGCGCCACAACAGGTCCTCTGGCGCGTTAGAATCGAAACCGAATGTCCTTCCTCGTCGCGGGCGCGTCACAGCACCACGGCACTCCATCGTCATGCCGTCGCTCGCGCTGACCCCGCGCGGCCACCTGCTGTTCACTGGCGAGGACGACGCGCCGCAACCGGCGGCGGCCGGTCTCTCGCGCACGCTCGAGGGCGCGTTCGCTCGTGGATCGGGTCACGGATTGCTCGAGCTCGGCGCCGGCGAAGTCGGGAACGCGCTTCCGGCAGACTTCAGTTACTGGCGCGACTTCGCCGCGCGGCTGGTCACGACCATCTGCACGCATCCCGATCTCGATACGCACCAAGCGCCGATACCGGCGCCCGCTCTCGGCGAGCTCGAGGCACTCGCCGAGGCCGCGCCGCCGATGGATGGCGCCGAGTACGTGACGGCCTCGGTCCTCGAAACGCTCTGGACTGAAATCGGTGAGGCGCTTCGATCCGAGCTCGCCGAATCGAAGGCGTCCGTCCAGGAGTTTCTGCAGCGCAAGAACCCGGCGTGGCATCTCGTCGGCCGCGTCCATTTCAACCTCGCCGAGAACCGCAGAGACGATGATGCGCCGTTCGCGTTTCTTGCGACCTACACGACACAACTGTCGGCGCAAGCCAAGGCGCAGCACCTGCCGCTCGGCCGCGCACTGAGCGAATACGCAGGCGCTGCCAACAAGTCACGGCTGCTCTCGTTGCTCCTGCCCGTCCAGCGCGCCGCCGCCGAGTGCCCCTGGCTGAAGACGATGGTCGACGCGGGCGAGATCTATCACCCGCTCCGCTGGACACCTCCCGAGGCGTTTCAACTCCTGACCGATGTCCCCCGCCTCGAGTCCGCAGGGGTCATCGTGCGCGTACCGACCGCGTGGCGGGCGAATCGTCCGCCGCGTCCGCAAGTCACCGGCACCGTCGGGGGCAAGGCGCCTTCAGGCCTCGGCAAGGACGCACTGCTCGACTTCAAGATGGGCGTCACCCTCGACGGTGAACCGCTGACCGAGGCGGAGATTGAGAAGCTGCTCGCCGCGTCAAACGGCCTGCACCTGGTGCGCGGACGGTGGGTCGAAGTCGATCGGGAGAAACTCAGCCGGATGCTCGACGAGTTCCGCGCCGTGGAAGAGGCCGCGGCGAAGGGCGGCCTGTCCTTCGGCGAAGCGATGCGCCTCGTTGCCGGCGCGCACGTGCCAGGAGACGTCGTCGCGGACGGCGCTCCCGAGTGGTCACATGTCGTGGCCGGGCCGTGGCTGGCAAAGACGCTCGCCGGCCTTCGCGATCCAAGCCAGATTGCGCAACTGGATCCTGGCGCCGCGCTGAAGGCGACATTACGACCCTATCAGCAGGCCGGCGTGCGCTGGCTGCATCTGCTGTCCAGCCTCGGCCTTGGCGCGTGCCTCGCCGATGACATGGGGCTGGGCAAGACGATGCAGGTGCTGGCGTTGCTGCTGATCCTGAGAAAGACTCCCGACGCGAGCGGCACGGGGCGTGGGGGCCCCGTAAGCGACGCGGCGTGGAGCGGGGGAGGGGCCCCGCGACTAGAAGATGCCGAAACGCGGCGCACGAGCCTCCTGGTGGCGCCGGCGTCACTGCTGGCGAACTGGGCCGCAGAGATCGAACGCTTCGCGCCGACCCTTACCGCGATCATCGCGCATCCCTCAGCGATGACCACCGCCGAGTTGAAGGCGCTCGATCGCGACGGGATCGCCGGCGTCGACCTGGTGATCACCAGCTACGGATCGCTGCTGCGCGTGCCCGCATTGCTCGCCATGCCATGGCGCCTTGCCATCCTGGACGAAGCGCAGGCGATCAAGACACCCGGCGCCAAGCAGACGCGGGCCGCCAAGCAGATCGATGCGCAGTCGCGCATCGCGCTCAGCGGGACACCTGTCGAGAATCGCCTTGGCGATCTCTGGTCGATCTTCGACTTCATCAACCCCGGCCTGCTGGGATCCGGGAAGGCGTTCTCGACGTACACGAAACGCCTCTCGACAGAGCCGCACAACCCGTACGGGCGCCTTCGCGCGCTGGTGCGTCCGTACATCCTGCGGCGCCTGAAGACCGACAAGTCCGTCATCGCCGACCTGCCGGACAAGACCGAGGTCAGGGCCTTCTGCCAACTAACGCGCAAGCAAGCGGCGCTCTATCAGCAGTCGGTGGCCGACCTGGCGGCCGAGCTCGAGCGAGCCGACGGGATGAAGCGTCGCGGCGTCGTGCTCGCGTCGCTGATGCGCCTCAAGCAGATCTGCAATCACCCCTCGCAATGGCTGGGTGATGGCTCGTGGAGCGAGGCCGACAGCGGCAAGCTCGCCCGGCTGCGCGAGATCGCGGAGGTCATCGCGGCCAGGCAGGAAAAAGTGCTCGTCTTTACGCAGTTCCGCGAGATGACGGCGCCGCTTAGCGCGTTTCTCGGATCTGTCTTCGGCCGCCCGGGCCTCGTCCTCCACGGCGAGACGGCGGTCCACAAGCGCCAGCCGTTGGTGAGGCAGTTCCAGGAAGACGAGCGCGTGCCATTCTTCGTCATCTCGCTCAAAGCCGGCGGCGCGGGGCTCAACCTCACGGCCGCCTCGCACGTCGTGCACTTCGATCGCTGGTGGAATCCGGCCGTCGAGAATCAGGCCACCGACCGCGCCTTTCGCATCGGCCAGACGAAGAACGTCCTCGTGCACAAGTTCGTCTGCCGCGGGACGGTTGAGGAGCGGATCGACCAGCTGATTGACTCCAAGCGCCGCCTGTCCGAAGATCTGCTCGAAGGCGGCGCCGAGATGCTGTTGACCGAGATGCAAGACCAGGAGCTGTTGAAGCTCGTCGCGCTTGATCTGCACACCGCGTCCGAGGAGTGAGGATGGATGACTACGACTACTATGGCTTCGAGCCCTACGTCTCCGTC
>JANNHC010000529.1:0-6403 GCA_031404215.1 Acidobacteriota bacterium | reverse complement strand
TCACCGTGTGATCCTCGGTTTCCGGCTCGATCTTGAGCGCGGAGCCGGTGAACACGAACGCCTCGGTGCGCTTCGACATGCACCGGACGATGAGCAGCGGCCGAACGTGGCCCATCCAGACGGTGACGACATTTTCGGCCGGAAGCTCGAACGCGGCCCCGCCTCGCCGCTCGCCCGTCCAGTACATGCGACGTTCGGTGCTCCACGCCTGGGTTGGCTTGGTCGAGACCGGCTGTCGATTCGCGTCGAGTGAGGTCCGTGTCGTGAGTGCGGTCCCGGGCGCCGCCGCGACTTCGGACGAGGGAACGCCGCGCCCGAGCAGCAACACGAGCGTGATGATGCCCGCAACGACGACCGCTGCCGCGATCAGGAGCAACTCGCGACGGTTTACTGAGCCGGCGGGAGTGGAAGGGTGCGCGGATGGACTGACGGATGATGGCGGCACACGAGGGTGCGCCGCATCGTGGACGGACGGCGCCGTGGCCACGTGCTCTGCGGCCCAGATGTCACAGGGCTCACAGAGCGTCGCCGATTCCGGGATGTCCCGCCCGCACGACGCACAGCCTTTCACGTGGTTGCTCCTGCAAATTCTTGCTCGCCCGCACACCGCGAGTAGAACTGCAAGCCGCAAGGCCTGTACCAGGTCACCCACCGGGGCGACCGAGACCGTGTCGGTTCCCCAAGGCTCGAAAGGTCAAGGGTCTACAGGCCTTACACGGCGTCAGGAAGCGCCGCGGGACTTCGATCGGACGGGAACGGCCAATCCGGGCAGGCCGAAAGTGGCATCAGCCTGACAACTCTGTGGGTCCTCCATCAGGAGGGCGCAGTCAGGCGGACGGCGAATGACGAGCGCGCCCTCTGACCAACGCACCGGCTAACATGAACGCGACGGTCACTGTGCCGATGACCAGGGGCAACATCGTCATCCACGAACGGCCGCTGGCCGTCAGAAGATGTCCAATCTGCAGAGCGCCCGAACCGATGGACACGGCGGCCATGGTCACATACCCCCGGGGAGTCGTGCCGAGCCAGTACCCGAGAAGCGCGCCTGAGACGGCAAACATGAGGAGTAGCATCAGTAGCTCCCTTTGAAGACGAGGTGAGCGACATTGGATTCAAGATTCAAGTAGATGATGGCGAGCGCTGTCAGATCGAACGCGGCATGCGCACAGATCAGCATCCAGATTCGGCCGGTGACCGAGAAGATCGCTCCGAACACAAGCCCGACGATCGTGCCTTGTTCGACCCCCGCGAGCCCTTGAAGAGAGTAATGTGCCATGCCAAACCAGACTGACGTCAGCAGGACGATTGATATCCTGGCGCTCACGCCGGATCCGAAACGTTTGCTCAGGCGTTCGAACGCGTAACCCCGAAAGATGGTCTCTTCTCCGAAGCCCGCGCCGACAATCATGGCATAGACGGCTCCCGGGAGCGCGGCCCGGTTTCCCACCAGGTAGTGGAACGCCTGATTGATCGGGTCGGCGCCGAAAAGCGGCATCACGATCGCCTTCATCAGGAACTTGAACGCGATGCCAATAACGACGCCGCCGGCCACTGTGCGTGCCCAGCTCCGCGGCCGCACGTACCCGATCTCGCGCCATGGGGTACGCGATCGCCAGGCCCACACGAGCACCAGAATGGCGCCGAGGGGCACAAATGGATGATTGCCAACCAGGAGAATGACGAGAATGGCGAGGAGGCCGAGCGGCCCGAATCCACGCAGGCCCGCGGCGACGGCGTCGTCTGGCGCTCCGCCGATCTGTGCTTCGGCGGGACGTGTGGGCACTCCACTCACAGCTCTCTCACATCGCCTTTCTTCCATAGGTCATCATCGTGTATGTGACGCATCACGGAGCTGTCGATAGTATTCGGGTCGTCGTGACAAGCTGACCGACATGGCGTTGTGTGTGCTCGGCCGCATGGAACAGCAGACCGAGCACCGTGGACGGCAGGTGCGCGCGCCCGACGCCTCGGGCATCGAGCAGTGTCGTCTCGTCCGTCGTGCGCAGCTGTTCGAACGCTCGCTCGACAGCCTCGTCGAATGATTCGACAAGTGTGAGGCCGGCATTCGATGCGAAGTGTGGCAGTGCCTCCGCGGCGAGCGCCGCGAGTTGAGCGGGTGAAAGTTGTTGCCCGCGCGCATAGGTGAACAGTCGGTCGAGACTGCCGGCCGCGTGGCGTACGTGAAAGCCGACGGAGGCGGCGCCAGACGGCCGAGCCCAGATCTGATCGGGGGTCAGAGCGCGAACATGCGTCTTCACTTCGTCGCGGCACTGCAGCAGGCTGTGAGCGACCGGTTGCAGCAGCGACGGGATTCCCGGAATCGGACCGCGAAGCCATCGTTCAGGCCGAGCGTGGTTTGGCATGTCGTGTGGTCGGCCGCCGGGCATGTCGAGCCGTCAGCCAGCCTGTCCTCTGTATCCTGACGCCGCGGGCCGGATATTTCAAATTAAACGAGCGCGCCGTGTGGGGGCCAAAGGAGTTGGCAGAATTCGTGGCAGGTTGGCCGCGTGGGGGCGGCTACGAGGCGCGCATGCGAGATCGCTGTGGAGTGTTCATCACCGGACGGCTGCGGCACGCACGAGCGCCACCCGGTCGGCCCGAGACAGGATCGAAACCCTCGACGCCATGTCGCCAATCGCGGCTTCGAGCGCCTTCCGCTCGCGCCGGGGTAATCCCGCGCGTGGAAACTCGTACATGAACACGTGGCCGGTCCCATCGGGCCCTGCCCAGATGGGATCAACCCACACCAGCCCCTTGCTCACGCCTACGCAGACCCACTCCTCGTGTGCCTTCACGGGCCGGCGCGGGGAAGGCGATGCCTTCTGGAGCGCGGCGTCCATCTGGATCACGAGCTGATTCAGTAGGAAGGTCCGTACGTCTTCGTCCAATCCGGCGAGCGCGGGCGACGGGTCGAGGCGATCGAACAGCGTGGCCCGCGCGCGGCCCGCGATCATCGCGCGCGGCACAAGCACCAGCCGGTGATGCGCGATCTGCACACGTGGCAGCGCATCGGCGTACGACAGGCTGGCCAGGACCTGCATGTAGCGCGTGGCCTCGGCGCGGATAGCCGTGATGAGCGACTCGTCCCGCGACGCCGCCTCCAGCCCACGCCAGATCCGGCGGCGCGCGCTGCGCAATCGTCCAATCACGCTGAACCGGATTCCGGCGGCTACACGCGCCACCGCGGCCGTGCCGTCCTTGGTTGCGGTCCACCGGGTGAAGGGATCACGCGTGATTCGGCCGCGATATTCGAGACACCCATCGGCTACCCGGAACCAGCTCATTCCCCCGCACGTTGCGAAGATTGTGCCCGCCAGACCTGCCGCTCTGCCGGCCTGAATCACCGGAAGGCTGACCAAACCTGTCGGGCCGCAGCGAATTCTGTGAGCCGGAGCCTGTTCTCCCCGACTATTTGCGCTCTCCGGTAATCTCCCTCAACAGATCAAAAAACGCCCTCTTCCGTGGCGTGTTGATGCCCCAGTTGACCGGCGGACATTGATACCCGTCTTGGTAGTTACTCGCGCCAGGATCGAAGTAGCCCCACGAAGCGTACCTGCTGATCGCTTGCGTCAAGTTATTGAGCGGCCGCTCAAAGTCGAAGTGATCGTCCTCATTGAACAGGATAGGCACGGGTCTGTAGCCATCCACGGCCCGCGTCCGTTCGACCATTGTCGCGATGCGTGCCGGATCTGTCACGCCGTTACCGTGGATCAGCAGGAAGTCCGAGGCTCTGACGACGTTCGGCACAGGAATGCTCCCGCCTCCGAAACTTGTCCCCACGAGGAGCCGACGCCCGTCTCTGGTCGCACGACCCACGATGGCCAGGAGCTCATGAATACGAGCTGGCTTGAGAATCGAGTGGTCGTAACGCGGGACGTCGCACTCGTTGGCGATTTCCACGAGCACATTCGTGTAGCCGCGCGACAGCAGCCAGTCCGTCGCTCCGCGTGTGCCGTGAAGCACTGCCGCCTCGCTTTGCAGCCGCTGGTCCTGTCCAAAGTAGAAATAGCCGACGATAGCGACCATGCCGATCTCGTCCGCCAGATCGAGAATCCGCGCGAGCCGGTTCAGATACGCGGGACGCAGCGAGCCATCGGCTTCGAAGGCGGAGTTATGCCAGGGTTGATCCTGAGAGTAGCCCTGCGGACTGCCGCCCTGGAGGTTCACTGTGAAGCCCAACAGGCCATGGCGGCGCCATTCGGGCATCGCCGCCAGGAACTCCCGTGTGTTGCGCTCGGGATCCCAGCGGCCCGTGTCCGGATACGCCCAGCGGCTGCGCGTCTCAGTATTGAGATCGTCGAAGGTGCCCTGCACGAATCTCGCATTCATGAGCAATCCTTCGATTCGGTGGCCGCGCCAGATGCGCCCTTCGTAAGTCAGCCGTTCGTTGAGGAGGAACCGCTCCCCGTCGATAGCCACGCGTGTGAGCCGCTTCGCCTGGGCGTGAGTTTCGGCAACCTGAGTCGTGAGCGCTGTGCCCGCGATCAGGCTCAACTGCTGGAGGAATCTTCGTCGCTGCACAGCCGGTCCTTTCTTGCGCGATCGTCGTCGCCGTCACACGCAAGTCATGGTGTGGCGCGTTTGACGCAGGCGACGTACGCGTCACAAATCACTTCCCGAGAATCATCGCCGAATATCCCTTCAAGCGTGCGCCGACACCAGGCCACAATCTCCGGCTCCGGCACGCCGCGCGAGATGGCGAGCTCCACGTTCGTCTCGGTCATCGCGTACCGCAGGTACGAGCTGAGGGTCATCCCCACGGCGACCTCCATCTCTTCGTACGCCTCGAGCCACAACCCGGAGGGCGCGTAAGCCAGCCCCCTCGGATCGAGATGGTAGCCAGGTGGCGAAGGGTAGCGGAGCTCGAAGGAGGCATACCACTCGTCCAGAGCGTCGCTGTCGGGAAGACGCCGGGCCGCGGAAAAATCGTATATCGCCAGGACGCCACCGGGCGCCAGGACTCTGGCGGCCTCCGAGTAGCGGAGCCACGAGGCTGTGGCTCTGACGTATGTGAGGCCGGGCCACTTCTGCCGCTCCCGGCCGTCCGGGAATACAGACAAGTACAGCTCGATAAGCCGCTGGAGCTCGCTGCCGGTTGGCCGGTCGGCGATCCCTTCGTACTGCACGGTCTCTCCTGAACCGGGCTCGAGGCTGCCAAAGACGAGCGCGATTCTCCCGTCGCGCCGCAGGTTCCGCGCTTTGCGGGTCGTGTCAATGGTGTCGAAGACAATCTCGAACTGCTCGGAGACCGCAATTCCGACGACCGCGGCTTGTGGAGCGCCGTCGGGAGAGACGGAGCTCTGCACCGCATAGCGCCGACCCCGAAGAAACTGGAGAAGACCAGCCCGAGTCATCGACCGCGGCTTACTTGTTACGCGTCAGGTAGTCCAGGATCACGACGCTCATCGTCTTGATTCCGACCGGAATGGACGAGTCATCAGCAAGGAACGTCGGCGTATGGTGATCACCGGATGTCGTTCCGGGCTTGACCTGGCCCAGTCTGAAAAAGAACCCCGGGACTTCGTTGGCGAAGTATGAAAAGTCCTCCGAACCCATCGCCGGCGGGATTTTACTGACGTGTCCCTTCCCGGCCGCCCGTTCCAGTGCCGGAACACTCGCGCGCGTGAGCTCAGGCTGATTGATCGTCGCCGGTGCGCCGCGCTCGTAGCGTACGACTTCACCGGTCGCGCCGGCGGCCTCGGTCACGCCCTTGAGAATCGCGCGAAGACGCGCTTCGGCGAGCGTACTCATCTCCGGTCGAAACGTCCGGATGGTTCCCGTGAGGGTGACATCGGCGGGGATGATGTTATGACGCTGCCCTCCGTGAATCGTTCCGATCGTGACCACGCCCGGCTCGTGCCCGGAAAACGCGCGCGACCTGATCGTTTGAAGTGTTTCGACGAATTGCGCGGCAGTGACGATCGGGTCAATCGAGAGCTCCGGGCGGGCGCCGTGCGACTGCCGGCCGACAATCTTCACTTCCCATGTGTCGGCTGCCGACAGGGCCGGGCCTTCCGAGTAGCCGATGTCGCCGACCGCCATTTCGGCGAAGACGTGGAGGCCGAAGATCGCCTGCGGGCGCGGGTTCTGGAGGACCCCTTCCTTGACCATCAGCGACGCACCGCCGTCTTCCCCGGGCGGGGCGCCTTCCTCCGCCGGCTGGAAGATGAACTTGACCGTGCCGGGCAGACTCGCCTTCATGGCGCTCAGCACGCTCGCCACACCGAGCTGCACGGCGGTGTGGACATCGTGCCCGCACGCGTGCATCACGCCCACGTCCTGACCCAGATAGGTCGCGCGCACCTTCGACGCGAACGGCTGGTTGGTCTCTTCCGTCACGGGCAGCGCGTCGATGTCGGCGCGGACCGCAACGACAGGGCCCGGCAGTCCGCCTTTCAGG
>JANNHC010000528.1:0-7602 GCA_031404215.1 Acidobacteriota bacterium | reverse complement strand
GTGATCGCGGCGTTCACAAAAAGCAACGCCACACGGCGCACCGGATATTCGAGCGGTTGCGCGATGAACAGGGATTTCCCGGCGGGTATACGATTGTGCGTGAGTATGTGGCCGAGGCGACGTTGCGCGCCCGCGAGATGTTCGTGCCGTTGAGCCATCGTCCGGGGCATGCCCAGGCGGACTTTGGCGAAGCCGATGGCTACATCGCCGGCAAGAAAATCCGGTTCCATTACTTTTGCATGGATCTACCGCACTCGGACGGCTGCTTCGTCAAGGCGTATCCTGCTGAGACGGCGGAAGCCTTCTGCGACGGCCACGTGGCGGCATTCGACTTTTTCGGCGGCGTGCCGCAATCGATCTTGTACGACAACACCCGGCTCGCAGTGGCCCGGATCGTGAAGGGCGGACAGCGCCTGCGCTCGCAGATGTTCGCTGAACTGCAGAGCCATTACCTGTTCGACGACCGGTTTGGCCGGCCGGGCAAAGGCAACGACAAGGGGAAGGTGGAGGGGCTGGTCGGTTATGTCCGGCGCAAGTTCATGACGCCTCTTCCCGTCACGGGGAGCTTTGACGCGCTCAATGCCCGGCTGCTTGATGGCTGCAGCAAGCGGCGCCAGGCAATCCTGCGCGGCCATGCCAGAACGATTGGCGAGCGCCAGCAGGCGGATGCGGCCGCATTCATGCCCCTGCCGCCAGCACCCTATGATGCCTGTCACAAAGTCGCCACCCGCGTCTCCTCGCTCTCGCTGGTGCGTTTCCGCAACAACGATTACTCGGTGCCGACGCGTTACGGCCATCAGGAGGTTCTGGCGAAGGGATATGTCGAGCGCGTCGAGATCGCCTGTCGCGGCGAGATCATCGCGGTGCATGCCCGCAGTTATGGCACGGCCGATTTTGTCTACAATCCCTTGCATTATCTGGCCTTGCTGGAACACAAGAGCCGGGCGCTTGATCAGGCAGCCCCTCTGGACGGCTGGCAACTCGCCGATTGCATTCATCGTCTTCGACGGCTGATGGAAGCCCGGATGGGTAATCCCGGACGGCGCGAGTTCATCCAGGTTCTCCGGCTGATGGAGGACTTCCACCAGCATCAGGTCGAACACGCCGTCGCCGACGCGCTACGGCTTGGCGCCATCAGCTTCGATGCGGTGAAGATGCTGCTGCTGGCCCGCCTGGAGAACCGGCCAGCCCGGCTTGATCTGACATTCTATCCTTATCTGCCGACCGCCACGGTTGGCACAACAGACCCCCGCGCCTACCTCGGACTCATTGCCAGCCCATGCGCCCTGCTTGGGGCGCCGTGCGCGCTCCTGACGAACCTGCTGCACCCGTTCGAAGAGCTCCAGCGGCATGAAGCCCGCAAAGGCGCCCTTGTGCAGCTCCTTGCGGCCGTGCTTGCGGTGGTACCTGACGTAGCCAGCGTTCGTCGGGTTCGCGAGCACGTTCCGCCACCACTCGTCAGTGAGCGCGCGGCCCGACGGCGTGCGCAGGCCGTCACGGTCGCACCCAGGTGACAACGGCATCCAGTTCGACCCGCAGGACAAGGACGCAGCGCGGCTCGCGGCCGTGCTGTTCGGCCCGGAGGCTGAGGAAGACTTCCGCGGCGAGCGACGCATTCACGGCGACGGCTGGCCGCGGATGAACTAGCCCGCCTCGAGCTGCGTCGCGTACTTCTCGAGTCCGGCGATGACCCCCTTGAGCGCCAGTCCCTCGCCTTCCAGACGCCGCGCGAGAGCCGCGGCCTGCCGGAGCCGCTCGGCGATGAGTGTCCACGCTGCCTTCCGGTGGGGGAGCAGGTAACCACCGATGTAGAAGAGCTCGAACGTCGGACCCGCCGTGCGGCCGGGTGCGCTCGGGCCGAAAGGCAACGTCGTAAGGAGCTGTCCGAGCGGCTTGATCGCGGCGAACATCGATCCCACGGCCACGTTCTCGAGCATCGCCAGCTGCTCGGGTGTCTCGTCCGTGTGCGCGAAGAACCGGGTGAGTGCCAGCAGCACGATCTCGTTCACCACGTTGAACAGGTCGGCCACGCGCCGCGTGCGTGGATCGTCGATGAGCGGCACCGCGTCGCCGTACCGGTGCGCTCGCGCGTGCCCTGGCAGCACCGGACGCGCCGGTTCGAAGGAGGGATCGGCCGCGCGGAGCGCGAGAAACTCGTCGTAGATCTCGAGGAACTTCCCGAAGTGCGCCTCGCGCCAGTCACCGGTCGCGCCTTCACCCTGCTCCACGACGACGTCGATCGCCTGGTGGGCCGAGTCGAGGTCGGTGACCGCGACAAGGCCGTCCCAGTGCATGACGTCGGGGCTCGTCTGCGCCGGGGCCGGGCCGATGAACAGCCGATCCGCACCGAGCGTCCCGGTGAGCCACGCGAAGCCGACGTCGATCGCTCGGTAGAGATGGCCGACGGTCGCGAAGTCTTGCGGCGCGGGCACGATGTCGTCATCCGCCATCAAGGGACGCGCGCGGCCCACCGCGACCGCCGCGTCGGGATCCTCGAGCGTGACGCCCTCGGGTCGCTCGAGGAAGAGGAAGTGCCGCAGCGCGGTCTCGCCGAATGGCACGAGCGCGATCTGCACACCGGCGGGGAAGTGCTTCGCCGCCGTCGGCAGGTTGGGCCGACTGAGGTGTGGCGCGGCACCGATGGCGAGGAGCAGGTTCTGGACGAGCGTGAGGTGGAGCATCTCCTGCTTCGCGACGGTGAGGATCACCTTACGCCAACGGTCGACGGCCTCGAGCTGCGCGGCGGTGAGGCCCTCGTCGGTGCGCTGCTTCAGCGTGAATGCGGCGAAGAGGTACTCGCACATGATCGTGTGCTCGAGCTCAGCCGCCTCGCGGAGCAGGTAGATGAGCTGCTCGCGGTGCTCGACGACGATCGGCGGCTCGGCGTCGGGCAGGACGTCGCGGACCCTGCTGCTCACGGCGCTGTTTCTAGGGGACGACCGTCCCAAAGGCGTTACGAGCTAGCGAGGTGTTGACGCGCTACCCGCCGTGATCGACTACCGGTCGCAGCAGGTCGGGACCGCCAGTCCTGCCCTCGCGTGCCGTCGCTCGCACGAGCGCGGCGACCTCCACCTTGCGGTTGGCCGGGAGAGGACGGTCTCGCCTTCAGCGCGTCCCTCTTATCACGCTCGTCGTCCGCCGTAACGTTCTCCGGACGCACGGCGGGCAGACTGCCCTCGTCACGTGAGAGAACCGACGGAGACATCGGCAGTTTGATCGAGCAGGGCGGGAGAATCTTCGAGCAGAGGAGTGACTCATGACGATCAGAGCTGGTCTGGGGCTGGATGGCCCCCGCGTACCTGCGAGTTAGGAAACGTGACCGTCGCGGCGGCGCTGCTCCTTGGGGGGTTGCTCAGTTTCGCGGTCGGCGCCGGCATACCGACGCGCTGGCCGCCGGCGAGCCTCTATCCCGAAGTCTGGGTCGCGTCGCTTGAACGGTATTTGGAGCTGATCGCGCAGCACCGTCGGTCGTGGACCTGGGTCAACTGGCTCATGATCGCCGCGGTGGTGTTGAACGCCGCTGGGCTGGCCGCCCTCGCCGCGCGCGCCGGGCAGCCCTTCGTCACCGCGGGGGCCGCAGGGTTCGGCATCGCGTCAGTGTTCTGGCTAATCCTCTCGAGTTTTCGGACTACCGTCTCCGTCCGGGCGGCCGACGAGTTCGCGGCCACGAAACGTCTGCCCGAGGCTTTCACCGCTCTAGACCCGTGGATGGGCATGTCGTTCCAGATGTACACGGCGATCGGTCATGGCTCTCAAGCGGCCGTCGGGTTGGGTCTGTTGGAGACGGCAATCGTGCCGAACTGGATCGCCTGGTTCACGACCGTTCTCGGGCTCGCTGGCTCACTGTCGCAGCTGCCTGGTTTCTCGCGAATCCCGGGCCTGCAATCGTTCTTCATCCCCATCGTGATGCACGTCCCTCCAGCGCTCATCGGCGTTGCCTTGTTGGTCGGCTAGCTCCGTTGGTCTCACCGCGTCGTAATCTGATCGGCGTTGATGGCGCTTGAGTGCGCCGTTCAGCGCGAGGGTATTGCGCACGGCGACGAGAATTGTCGGCATGTCCTCACGCGTACAACCGACGGTCAGAGAGAGTTTCCTCCGAGCTAGGCGATCGTGTGGCTTCGCGGGCACACGTTGGCGATCATGTCAACCTGCTCTGCGGCCGAAGAAGCGGGGAGCGCTGACGAGAAGAATCGCGGCGGCGAGCATCAGCGCATTGGCTTTTACCCTCACGCTTTCGGGCTCCGTCATCCGCCGTAACGCTTTCCGGACGCACGGCGGACAGACTGCCCACGTCACGTGAGAGAACCGACGGAGACATCGGCAGTTCGATGCCTGTAGGCGCGGAGGCCGATCGGCTGCGAAGGGGTGTCGCCTGGCTCGTCTGGGCGTCGTCGCTTGTACTCGCGCTCGCCAGCCTCGGATTGCTTGCGGTGAGCTGGGACGTTGACCTCCCGGACGTCTTCGGATTCCGGGGCTGGCAGGCGTTGACGACGGTGACGTACGGCACCGTCGGCGTGCTCATCGTCACCAGGCGCAACCAGCTGATCGGCTGGCTCCTCCTCGTGGTGGGCGCTCTCGCGGCGGTCGACGCCTTCGCCGCGGAGTACTCCGTGGTCGGCCTGGCCGCGCGTCCCGCCCTGCCGGGAGCGGCCGCATCCGCGTGGCTGGATTCGTGGATCTTCCTGCCGATCGTGTGCGTCATCACTTTCTTCATCCCGCTGCTGTTCCCCGACGGTCGGCTGCCCTCGCGGCACTGGCGACCCGTCGCGATACTTGGCGCGCTCGCGTTCAGCTGGCTCGCGATCACCATCGCGATCCAGCCGGGCCCGATGCAGACCTACACCACTCTCGAGAACCCTTTCTCGGTCCAGACGCCTTGGGGAGCGGCGGCAATCTTGGTGGGTATCCCGGCAACGCTCGTGTTCGCCTTCGCCGCAGCGCTCTCGATGGTGCTTCGCTTCCGTGGCGCAGGCGCTGTCGAGCGGGCCCAGATCAAATGGTTCGCCTACGCGGTCGGCATCTTCGTCCCACTGTCGGCCGCATCTGCGGTCCTGCAGGGAAACAAGCTCATCGAGGTCCCCGGTGCCGCAGCAACGAACCTTGTGGCCATTGCCGTCGGCGTCGCCGCGCTTCGCTACCGGCTCTACGAGATCGACGCCCTCGTCAACCGCACCCTGGTATATGGCGCACTCTCGGCGGTGCTGCTCGGAACCTACCTTCTCACGGTACTGGTCCTCTCGGCAGTGCTTCGGCCGTTCGTCGGATCGTCGGATCTCGCGGTCGCCGGTTCAACGCTCGCGGTCGTCGCCGCTTTCATCCCCTTGCGCGCCGCGATCCAGCGCGCCGTGGACCGCCGCTTCTACCGCGCTCGCTATGACGCTGGACGGACCGCG
The DNA here is from genome assembly GCA_031404215.1 of Acidobacteriota bacterium. Lineage (GTDB taxonomy): Bacteria > Acidobacteriota > Vicinamibacteria > Vicinamibacterales > 2-12-FULL-66-21 > JALZOC01. Next base: position 2,209 of record JANNHC010000528.1, on the reverse strand, counting down.
GACGCGTTCGGCATGCGCTTGCGTCACGACGTTGACCTCGATGCGCTCTCGGGCGAGCTCATCGACGTCGTGCACCAGACGCTGCAGCCGGCACACGTGTCGCTCTGGCTGCGGCAGAAACGTGGGCGGGTCGTCTTGTGAGCATCAGGGCGAAGGAGTGAACGGCGAACGATCTGAGTCGGTCTTGGGGACCGGGATACAGCGAGGAGGATTGACTTGATGGATCTGCAGACCATTCGCCACCGCCAGGAGATCTCCTGGCTTTTCCAGACCGCACTGCTCCTGTTCGTCGTGACCGTCGTCATCGGGATCGTCAACGGTCTGAAGCTCTTCGGCACGCTCGATCGCAACGTGCTGCTCACGCACCTGCACAGCGGCACCATCGGCTGGATCACCATCAGCGCCGTCGCGATGGCGCTCTGGCTCTTCGGCACAGCTCCGAGCGCGACCGTGCGGAGGCTCACGGTCCTTTTGATCGTCTCGACGCCGCTGTACATCGCGGCGTTCTTCAGCGGCAACCTGCCGGCACGCGCCATTACCGGCGTGGCCCTGCTCGCCGCGATCATCGGCTTCTGGTGGTGGATCCTGGCGCGGGCGCGCGAGATCGGCTGGCGCGCTCTCTCCGCGCCGCAGCTCGCGGTGGTGCTCTCGTTCACCACGCTCGTCATCGGATCGACCCTCGGCGTCCTGGTGCAAGTGGCACTCGCGACCGGTGTCAACATCTTCGGCACGGCCAGCGGGGTCGGCGGCCACGCGGCGGCGCAGATCGCCGGGTTCCTGGTGCTGCTGGCCATCGGTGCCTCGGAATGGCTGCTGCGGCGCACGACCGGGCGCCACTGGGTCTTCACCCTCCAGGCGCTGCTGCTGTTCGTCGCCGGGCTTGCGCTCTCGCTCGGCGCGCTGCTGAACCTCGTCCCGTTCCTCGGGTTGGCGCAGCTGCTCCAGATCGTGGCAACGGTCATCTTCATCGGTCGCATGACGCCCGCGGTCCTGCGCGCGCGCTGGTCCGTCGCCTCGGCGGAGCGCCACTTCGCGGCCGCCGCGCCGTTCCTCGTCGCCAACCTGGCGCTGTTGATCTACGTGATCAGCACGGTCCTCGCCGCAGGCGGCATCGCCGAAGGCGGCGGACTGCCACGCGGCCCGCTGCTCGCCGCCGACCACGCCATCTTCGTGGGTGTGATGTCGAACGTCATCTTCGGACTGATCCGCGTATTCACCGGGGCCGCTGGATCGTCCTGGGCGGACCAGGTGCTGTTCTGGGGCATGAATCTCGGGGTCGCCGCATTCATGATCGTGCTCCTGGTCGGCGGCACCGGGCTCGAGCGGATCACCGCACCGGTGATGGGTGTGAGCATTCTGCTCGGGATCGTGATCTCGCTCGCGCGTCTGCGTGCCGTGACCAGAGCGTCCACGCCGGAATCACCGCCAGAATGAAGAAGCTCAAAGTCGCCGGGGCCCTATGGCTCGTCGCGGCCGGATTCGCGATGGCGATAACGCTCAGCTTCAGAACAGACCCGGTCGAGTGGGTCGTCACCATGGCGGTCGCGGTGGTCGTCGCCGCCCTGGGTCTGTGGCTGGTCGCGCGCCCGAGTGCCTTGGCCGTGTCCGGGTCGAACGTCGTCAGCGTGGTGTGGACCGTCCTCTATGCCGTCCTCACCTTGCAGCAGTTCGGAGATCTTGCGGCATGGACGACGAACGTCGTCCTGATCGCGATCGGTGCGGCCGCCGGGGTCGTGGCATACCGCGGAGCGGCGAGAGCGAAGCTTCGAGGAACGACCTTCTGACCATTGCCGGCGAGATGCATGGCTTGCGCCGCTGCGTCAAGGAGCAAGGCCGATGACGGGGGCGGGCGACTCGACACACCTCCGCCTCCCGCGCACGGTCCGTGTCGCGTCGCTCCTGTTCGCATTCCTCGGCGTTGCGTTCGGCGCTTCGGTGCCCTTCGTACTCGCAGATCTCGACCGCCTTGGCGAGTTGCCGATGATCTTCTGGTTCCGTGCAATGGCCGGGCCCTTCGAACAGTTCGGGCCGCGGGCGTTCTCTGTCCTTGGCTGGACCTTCGTCGGGATCTGTGCCGCCGACGTGGTCGCCGGTCTCGGGCTCTGGCGAGGCCGTCGATGGGGAGCCAAGAAGGGGCTCGCTACGTCGCCCTTGGCGCTTGCGCTCGGCGTGGGGTTCGGCCTGCCCCTCGTCCTCGTCGGCGTGCCGA
>JANNHC010000527.1:0-2447 GCA_031404215.1 Acidobacteriota bacterium | reverse complement strand
GTATGAAGATCGCGACATGGAATGTGAACGGGATCCGCGCGCGGCAGGCACAGGTACAGGAATGGCTCGAACGCGAGCAGCCCGACGTGGTGTGCCTGCAGGAGATCAAGGCGTCGGTCGAGCAATTGCCCGTCTGGCTGTGCGACATGGAAGGGTACTGGTGCTACTGGCACGGCGGCAAAGGCTATTCAGGAGTCGGCCTGCACGTCAGCAAACGCCTCGCACTCGATTGCCCCGCGTTCGTCCATCCCGCCTTCGACTACGAGAACCGCATCGTGCTCGTGCGGCTCCGGAACCTGACCGTCGTGTCCGTGTACGTGCCGAACGGTGGGAAAGATTTTCCCGCCAAGGTGCGGTTTCTCGACGCGCTCGAGCAGTTTGCCGCGGACATGCGTGCCGATCCGAATCCGATAGTGATCTGCGGCGACCTCAATATTGCGCGGGCCGACATCGACGTGCATCCGAAGGAACGCAAGCCGCGGGGAATTGGACAGCTTCCGGAGGAGCGCGCGCAGCTTGAACGCATCATCGGGCACGGACTCGTGGACGTCGGCCGCGCGCTCGAGCCGGACAACGACCAGATGTTTACGTGGTGGGCGCCGTGGCGAGACATGCGGCAGCGCAACATCGGCTGGCGCCTGGACTACCTCCTGGCCAGCCAGGCGATGTTCGATCGGGTGCTGAGTTGCCGGGTCGAGCGCGAAACTGGCACGAGCGACCACGCGCCGGTCGTCGCAGAATTTGCTCTCTGATTTGCTATGCAGCCCTAAACTAAAGGGATGCGCCACAACTCGCGCTCATTGTAGGGTGAAGTTGACGGCCACGGTCATCATGACCGGCACGGCCTGGCCGTTCAGCAACGTCGGCGTGAACTCCCACTGCTTCACCGCGTCGAGCGCGGCCTGATCGAGCAGCGGAATCGAGCGCAGCACGTGCGCGTCTTCGACGCGACCATCAGTGCCGAGGCGCACTTCCATGATCACGACCCCCGTGACGTTCGCGGCTTGAGCTATTGGCGGGTAAACAGGCCGGACATCTCGAACCTTCGCCGGCGTCTTGATGCTTCCGCCAACCCGCAGCGCGCCATCGGCTCGGCCGACGGCGGCGCCCTGCGACGGGTTACCGAAACGCACCGTTACTGTGAACGTGAGCGGTCCCTCGGCAGGTGAGTCGTATCGCCATTGACGCACCGATGCGAGTGCGGACTCGATGAGGGCAGGCGTTCCCTGCCGGATTACCGAGGAAGTTTCGACGCTGAAGCTGCGAACGATCCGCTCCATCTGTGCGCCGATGTCGTCACCTGCCACGGTCACGTTGAAGTCGGTTCCTTTGACGCCCATCTCAATCACTCGCGCTTCCGCGATCCGGCCGAGCTCGTCAAGTGTCAGCTTGACGACCATCGTCCCGCCAGTCACGCCCGGGATATCCGGCATCACGGGAGCTTCATAATGCACCCGCCGCGGGATGGGATTCTCTGGCGTGACGGCGTGTGCCCGCTGCTCCAGGGGCCCGGGCCCCCCCTGCCTCTGCGAGTCGGTGGAGACGGCACCCCGCAATGGAAGCGCCGAGACCGTGTACCAGCTGCCCGCGCCTACGATCAGCGCCATCGCGGCGCACGAAGCGACAATCCGTCGTGACGACATGACATCCTCCTTGGACACAAGGGCAATACGCCGGAAGAGATGACGACGCCGCGCGAACGCAGCGATGGGAAGCACGGACGTGGAATCCGCGAACGCGAGAAGCGCCTCGATGTATGCCTTGCGCCGGCCGGTCAGGAGAACCGCGAGCTCGTCGACGACCTCTTCGCGCGCGAGCTGAATGCGTGACACGAGCCACCACACGGCCGGGTGAAACCAGAACAGGCACACGGCAACTTCCTCGAGGACCAGCCACGTCCAGTCTCGACGTTTTACATGGATTAGCTCGTGACCGACGACAGCCCGGCGGATGTCCGCAGACTGATCGCGCAGCTTGTCTGGAAGCAGCACCACCGGCCTGCGTAGTCCGAACGTGACGGGCTGGTCGACCGTCGAAGCGTGGCGGATATCGGCGCGCGTGCCCAGCGTTTGCTGCAAATCGGCATCGACGACGATGGTCGGTTCCGCGGATGCAGACAGACGAAGCCGTCGGAGCCTGCAGAGGCCGAGTCCCAGCAAGGACAGTCTCAGAAGGGCGCCGAATGCCACCAGCGTGATTGCCATGACCGCCCAGTCAACTTGCACGTCGGCGCCGGAGCTCCGAGTGGAGAGCGCAACGGTATCGATGACCGCTGCTCCAACGGCGGACGATGAGGTTGATTCAAATCGCTGGTATGGCTGGATCCAGGGGAGGGCGAGGCACAAGACGCCGACGGCGCGCCAGTATGCGTAGCGCGCGCCAGGATTGTCGAGTTTCAGAAGCCACGGCAAAACCGATGCACCGGCAATGATGGCGGCGATCTGGAG
>JANNHC010000526.1:0-3738 GCA_031404215.1 Acidobacteriota bacterium | reverse complement strand
GTTTGAACGGCACAGTAACGATCTGCACACCACTGCAACAGTGAGTGTCTTCACGGCGATCCTGGGCGGCGAAGCTGAGGTTGAAACCATGGAAGGCCCCTGATCCCTGATCCCTAATCCCTGATCGCCAATCCCCAATCCCCAATCCCTCAATCCCCAATCCCGAATCCTCAATCGGGCTAGCCGAGATCGATGCGCGCGCGGTCGATGGACGGCACGGCAGGACCGAGGACCGTCGCGGCCAGCGATCCGTTCGAGAACAAATCCTGCGCGACGCGCTGGACGTCCGCCTCGGTCACGCGCTCAACCCCGGCCAGCGTTTCGTCGAGCCCGAAGTGGCGATCGAAGTAGATCTCCTGCCGTGCCAGGTGCGACATCCGGCTCGCGGTGTTCTCGAGGCTCAGCATCAGGCTGCCCTTGAGATGATCCTTCGCGCGGCGGAGCTCGGTCTCCGGCACCGGCGCCCGCTTCATGCCCCGCAACTCCTCGACGCAGAGGTCGATCACCTCGCCGACCGCCTCATTCGAACAACCTGCATAAATGGTGAGGTTCCCGGCGTCCCGATACGCGCTCAGACCGCTGAACACCGCGTACGCCAGGCCGCGTTTTTCGCGCACGTTCTGGAACAGCCGAGAGCTCATGGATCCGCCGAGCACGGTGTTCATGATGTAGCTGACGTACCGATCCTCGTGATTCTGGGGATAGCTGTTGGTGCCAAGACAGATATGACTCTGTTCGAGCTCCTTTGTACGGGTAATCACCTGGGGCATCACGCGCGGGGGATCGGCGGCCAGCGGCTCACCCGTGGACGCGAGCGAGCCAAACACGCGCTCGACCAGCTCGCGCACCCGGGCGTGATCGAGATTGCCGGCCGCCGAAATGATCATGTTCCGGGCGACATAGGCGCCACGGAAGTATTCGAGCAGCGTCTCGCTGGTGAACGATTCGACGGTTTCCTTCGACCCGAGAATCGGGCGCCCCAGCGGATGCCCCTCCCAGAAATGCTGCGTAAAGAGCTCGTGGACGAGATCATCCGGCGTGTCCTCGACCATCTTGATCTCTTCGAGGATGACCTTCTTCTCCCGCTCGATTTCTTCGACCGAAAATGCGGGGCGCAACACGATGTCGGCCAGCAGATCGACGGCCAGCGGAAGATGCTCGTCGAGCACCTTGATGTAATAGCTGGCGTATTCCTTCGCGGTGAACGCGTCGAGCTGTCCACCGATCGAATCAATCGCCTGCGCGATGTCTTCGGCGGTGCGTGTATCGGTGCCCTTGAACAGCATGTGCTCGACGAAATGCGCGATGCCGCTCCGCTCGTCGGTTTCATGCCGCGATCCACGCATCAGCCACACGCCGATCGTCACCGACCGCACATGCGGCATCCTTTCCGTGATCAGGCGGAGTCCGTTATCGAGTACTTCGCGAACCACCATGCGCTGAGAAGTCTGTTCCGTCACTCGTCGGGGCCTCCGCGTATCCGGGCAGTCGATTTGCCCCACTGGCAGCGCGTATTTCCTGAATCGGGACTGGTCCGCTCCGTTGTCGCGGCCAGCAAAACCGTGTTCCTCGTTCGTGGCTGGCGGTACCGATTCAGCCGAAGCACTTCACTAGATTGACGCGTAAGTTGTTGCGTGTGAAGGAATTACAAGACCTGCCAGAAACCCGGATAATACCACGGCCAAACCGGGTAATTCAAGGCAAACCCTCGGAGAACGACGGCCCTCGCGGACGACATAGTACAATGACAATTCGCCGTTGGGGCGGGGCCGTCCGCCGGACAGCCGCCATGACCACCGACACCCGAATCGACATCGCGGAAACCGAGCGGCACGAGCTCGAACAGGCTCTCGAAGCCCTCGGACATCCGCGATTCCACGCCCGTCAAATCTTCCGATGGATCTATAAACGCGGTGTGACCGATTTCGCGCTGATGAGCGACCTCGGGCGTGAGCTGCGCACCGAGCTGGCAGGGGCCTGGTCGTTTGGAGCCCCCGCGGTCGAGCGGCAGGAGCGATCGCAGGACGGCACCACGAAATTCCTCCTGCGCCTGGCCGACGGCAAGCACATCGAGGCGGTGTACATCCCCGACACGCCATCCCAGACCTTCTGCATCTCCACACAGGTCGGTTGCGCGATGAAGTGCGCGTTCTGCCTGACCGGGAAGATGGGAATCGATCGAAATCTGACGGCGGGCGAGATCGCCGGCCAGGTTCGCGTGCTCGCGCGTGAGCTCGGCATGCTCGACACCCGCTTCAACATCGTCCTCATGGGCATGGGCGAACCGCTTCATAACTATGAAGCGACGATGAAGGCCCTGCGCATCCTCGCCGACGAGCACGGGTTCGCGATGCCGGGACGGCGAATGACGCTCTCGACCGTCGGCGTCCTGCCTGCGCTGGAGCGCCTGGCGACCGAGCCGTTGATGCCGAACCTCGCGATCTCGCTGCACTCGACGACGGAAGAGCAGCGCGACATGCTGGTGCCGATCAACCGAAAGTACGGTTTGAAGGATTTGCTCGACGCGTGTCGCCGCTTTCCGCTCAAGCGCCGCGAGCGCATTACGTTCGAGTACGTGCTCTTGCGGGAGGTGAACGACACGCCCGAGGACGCACGGCGCCTGGTGACGCTGCTTCACGGCATCCGGGGCAAGGTGAACCTGCTGCCGCTCAACGAAGCGGCCGGCATTCCGTTCGAGCGGCCGTCAGATGAGCGTGTCAATCACTTCGCGCGAATCTTGTCGGAACATGGCATCACGGTGTCGGTTCGCAAGAGCCGGGGACGCGACATCCGCGCGGCCTGCGGCCAGCTCATCACCGAGACGGCGCGCAAGGCGCCGGGCGCACGGCTCGCGATGTTGATGGAAACGTAGCAGGGCTCAGGGAAAAACCGTACCTCTCAACGTTCCGCCTTCCTCCCTGATCTGAACGCTCACCCGCTGATTCCTCGCGAGTCCCGCAGGGATTCTCACCTTCAAGTAATTGTCGGTCACCACAAGGCTTCCATCCTCGAGCGTCAGCGCTGGCCGTGTCGTGCCGGACTGCGCGGCGTGGAAGCGGCGCGTCAGTCCTGCGCCAATCTGGCGCAGCCGCGAGCCTCGTTCGCGAATCGTGATTCCGTCTACCTTGTCGCGCATCGCGGTCGCCGCGGTGCCCGGACGATCAGAGTAGGGAAACACGTGCAGGTGCGTGAGCGGAGACGCCGGCAGGTAATCCAGGTTCGCACGGAAATCCTCGTCCGTCTCTCCCGGAAATCCGACCATCATGTCCGATCCGGTGGACGCGTGGGGCAGGCGCGCGTGAATGTCGTCCACGAGACGACGGTAATGGTCGAGCGAGTAGGGACGCCGCATCAGGCGGAGCATCCTATCGCTTGCGTGCTGGAGCGGAAGGTGAAAGTGGGGGGCAAACCGTCCGCCGCTCGACGCCACCAGCGCCACGATCGCCGGCGTGCAGTCCATCGGCTCGAGCGAGCTGATTCGAAACACGACGTCAACCGGTATGCGGTCGAGCGCGCGTAGCAGATCGATCAACGCGCAGGGTGCCGGCAGGTCGCGGCCGTACGACCCCAGGTGCACGCCGGTCAGCGCGATCTCCTTGAACCCGCATGCCGACACGCGCGTCACCTCGCGCACGACGTCGGCAACCGGCAGGCTTCGTCCCGAGCCGCGCGTCGAAGGGATGATGCAGTATGCGCAGGTCTGCTCGCAGCCTGTCTGCACGCGCAGAGTGAATGCGG
>JANNHC010000525.1:0-12838 GCA_031404215.1 Acidobacteriota bacterium | reverse complement strand
GGCCCCAAACCCTCAGTACGGACTCTCCCCGATCGCAATGATGCTGCACGCCTGGATGGTCTTCAGTCCCAGCTCCTCTGCACGGGCGACCACCTCGTCCCCGTCCGCGCCCGGGTTGAGCCACACTTCCGGCACGCCCTTCTGCGCGAGCTGTTCCATCACCTTCACCCCATCGCGCGGCGACACGTAGACCGTGGCCATGTCGATGGGACCCGGCACGTCGAGCACCGATGCGTAGGTCTTGTGTCCTTCGACCTCCGGCTCGTTCGGGTTGATCGCCAGGACGGTGAATCCCTGACGCTCGAATGCGCGCAGCGCCTTGTTGCCGAACTTACTCCGATTGCTCGATGCGCCGATGACGGCCACGGTCTTGGACATCGATCGATTGTACTCCGCAGAAGCAGGGCTGAAGCTCTGCCCTGCAAGGTTTCGGAACCGTAGCCAGCCCAGGGCTACCTGAGCCCTGAGGCGTACAATAGGTCCATGGCTTCGCTTGCCGACGTCCTTGAAATTCGAACGGCCGAGGCGGCAGCCGAGCTTGTCGAGCCGATCTCCAAGGATCGCCTGCGCTGCTACGCCTGCGGGCACGAGTGCCCCATCCCCGACGGCGCGGCGGGCGTGTGCAAGGTGCGCTTCAACCGGGGCGGCCATTTGCGCGTGCCCTGGGGGTACGTCGGCGGCGTGCAGTGCGATCCCATCGAGAAAAAACCGTTCTTCCACGCGCGCCCAGGCGCGCTCGCGTTCAGCTTCGGGATGCTTGGCTGCGACCTGCATTGTTCGTACTGCCAGAACTGGGTGACGTCGCAGGCGCTCAGGGACCCGCACGCGATCGCTCCGCCGCTTGACACTTCGCCCGAGGCGCTCGTGCAGGACGCGTCGCGGCTGGGCGCGCAGGTCGTGGTCAGCACGTATAACGAGCCGCTCATTACGAGCGAGTGGGCGGTGGCGATCTTCAAGGAGGCCCGAGCGGCGGGATTGATGACCGCGTACGTCTCAAACGGCAACGGCACGACCCGCGTGCTCGAGTACATCCGTCCGTGGGTGGATCTTTACAAAGTCGATCTGAAAAGTTTCGACGACAGGCACTATCGGCAGCTCGGCGGGCGCATGGAGCCGATCCTGCACACGATCCGCACGCTGCACGAGATGGGAATCTGGATGGAGATCGTCACGCTGCTCATTCCCGGCTTCAACGATTCGCGCGACGAGCTCACGCGGCTGACTGCCTTCGTTGCCGGTGTGTCACCCGACATCCCCTGGCACGTGACCGCATTTCACAAGGACTACCGGATGAACGATCCGGAGAACACGACGCCGGAGATGCTCGTCGCCGCCGCCGCCATCGGCGCGCGCAACGGGCTGCGCTACGTGTACGCCGGGAACCTCCCCGGCCGCGTCGGCGACCTGGAACACACGCGCTGCCACAACTGCCGCGCCATGCTGGTCCAGCGGTTCGGCTACTCCATTCAGCAGTACCGTCTCACCGCCGACGGCGCGTGCCCCGACTGCCGCACAACCATCCCCGGCCGCTGGGCCCCGACCTTCGACACGCAGATCACGGCGACGCCATTCATGCCTGGCACCCGGCGGTTGCGCACGCTGTAACCGCGCACCCGGCCCCTCGGCACTTCTATTTGGCCTGTGCGAGCGCCTTGTCGAGGGCCGTCTTGAAATCTGCGTAAGGTCTTGCGCCGTAAACCGAGCTGATGATCTTCATGGGTGAGCCGGGAGCCGGCGTGAGGCCGATCAGCACGAGCGGCGTCCCCCCGACGCCGAGTTGCTGCATCCGCGCGATGCTTTCACGCAGGGCGGGCGCGTGCGTGCCGCCGTTTCCCCCGTTGAGGCACGCTTCAAACTTTTTCATGTCGACGCCGACCATCCCGGCATTCGCGGTCAGCTGCGCCGCGTCGCGGGAGGGGGCATTCGTGAACAGCAGATCGTGCATCTGCCAGTACTTCCCCTGATCCCCGGCGCACGCCGCCGCTTCGTGCGACTTGAACGCGTCCGGGTGAAGTTGCGCGATCGGGTAATCGACGAAGACGTATTTCACCTTGCCTGAGTTGACATACTCCGCCATCAGCTTCGGCATCGTCTGGAGCGTCTGCCGGCGGCAGAACGGGCAGTGATAGTCCGAGACCTCGACGAGCGTGATCCTGGCCGAAGCGTTTCCCTTTGTCGGCTCGTCGGTGAGGATGACGGACTTATTGACGAAGGAATCCTCGGGCTCGGCCTGGGCCCTGGGCTGTGTGAGCCCCTGGAGGAGAACCTTGAGGGTCTGGAGATCGCGCTCCATCACCTGCTGCTGGGCCTTCAGCGTCTGAACCTCGCGCCTGAGCGCAGCCAGTTCATCACTCTGGCTTTGGGGCGGTGACAGCGAGAGCACCGCCAGGACGGTCACGCTGGCAAGTCTTAGTAGCATGGATCTGAACAATTCTATCAGACGGGCCCGGGCACCCGCCGGACCCGTACGATCTTCATCGGCGGCGTCAATTTCTCCCCTTCGGCCGTCGTCATTTGCAGGCGGCGGACCACATCCATGCCCCCGACCACGCGGCCGAAGGCGGCGAAGCCCTGGCCGTCGGGATTGCGCCTGCCGCCGAAGTCGAGCTCGGGCTGATCGCCGACGCAGACAAAGAACTCGTGCGTGGCGGTGTCTACGCCGCCGCGCGCCATCGACACCGTGCCGTCCTTGTGAGACAGCCCGGTAACGCTGGTGCGCTCCAGCGCAACCGGCGGCAGGAATGCGGGTTGCCTGGCGTCATTCGCCGCCCCCTGGATAACCGCGATCTTCACCATCTTGTCGCGCTGGTTGTCGGGGCGGACCGTGCGGTGGAATCGGCCGCCGTCGTACAGGCCGGCGTCCACATACTTCAGGAAGTTTGCCGCGGTCGCGGGCGCATGCGCGGCATCGACTTCAATCACGATGTCCCCGAGCTCAGTCTCCATGATCACGCGCACCGGCGAGGGAGGTTGCGCCACGCCAAGCGACAGCAGCGCGACGACGAGAATTCCTGGCACGCATCTACTTCCTGAAAGAACCTGGCTCACGGAAAAATCTTGCCCGGGTTGAGGATGCCGTGCGGATCGAACGCCTTCTTCACCCGCTGCATCAGCGCGATCTCGTCTTCAGACAGTTCGAGCGGCAGAAACTTCGCCTTTGAAAACCCGATGCCGTGCTCGCCGCTGATGGATCCCTCGAGCGCCACGACGCCTGAGAAGAGCACGACCTCGGCGTCGTGGGCGCGCGCGACCTCATCGGCGTCGTCTTTGTCCACCATGATGTTGACGTGGATGTTGCCGTCCCCGGCATGGCCGAAACACGGAATGCGCAGCCTGAACCGCTCGCGGATGTCGCGGACGAGCGCGAACAACTCGGGAATGCGTCCTTTCGGCACGACGACATCGTGATTGATCTTCAACGACGCGATCATCTTCAGCGACAGTGACAGTTCGCGGCGGACCCGCCACAACTCCTGCCGTTCGGACTCGTCCCGCGCGCGGAGGACTTCGGTCGCGCCCGCCGCGCGGCAAGCCTCCTCGACACGGGCGGCTTCCTCCGCGATCGCTTCCGCGATGCCATCGACCTCGATGAGCAGCAGCGCGGCCGTCCCCGCAGGGGCCAGCGACCGGACGCCCAGGTTCCGCGCCACCGCCTCGAGCGAATCGCCGTCGATGAGCTCCAGTGCGGCCGGCACGACGCGGGCGCGAATGATGTTGGTCACCGCCTGCACGGATGATTCGACGTCCGGAAACGTGGCGCGAATCGTCGTCTGCAGGGGCGGCTTCGGCACGAGGCGCAGGATGATTTCCGTGACGATGGCGAGCGTGCCCTCGGAGCCGACGAGCAGCTGCGTCAGGTCGTAGCCGACGACATTTTTCACGACCTTGCCGCCGGTGCGGATGATTTCTCCGGTCGGGAGCACCGCTTCGAGGCCCAGCACGTAGCGCTTGGTCGTGCCGTATTTGAAGGCGCGGGGCCCGCCGGCGCACTCCGCCACGTTGCCGCCGATGACGGATTCCCGGAGCGATGCCGGGTCGGGTGGATAGAACAGCCCGACCCGCTCGACGGCGTCCTGCAGGTCGCCCGTGACGACATTGGGCTGGACGACCGCGATGAGGTTGGCTTCGTCGATCTCGAGGATGCGGTGCATCCGCTCCAGGGAGAGCACGACCCCGCCGTGCGTGGGAACCGAACCGCCGGTATATCCGGTCCCGGCGCCGCGCGCCACAATCGGAATGCGGCCCTCCGCGCAGACGCGAACGACCGCGGCGACGTCCTCCGTCGAGCCCGGAAATACGACGACATCGGCGGGGCGGCCGCGCTTCAGCGCGTCGGTGCCGTAGACCATCCGCGAGGTCTCGTCGCTCTTGACATGCGCGGCGCCGAGCTGTGCAATCAGGCGGTCGACCAGGGGAATCGCTATCACCCCGCGACGGCTTTCCGGCTTTCGAGCGCGCGCATGTAGGTGAGGATGCGATCCGTGCCGCGCTTCAGCTCCGCGATCGACGTCGCGTACGAGATTCTTATGAAGCCGGGCGCATCAAAGGCCTCGCCGGGCGTCACGGCCACGCGCACGTCGTCGAGCAGCGCCTGTGCCAGCTGTGCGGTCGTCCGGATCCCGTCGGGCGACAGGAACTCCGAGACGTCGGGGAACAGGTAAAACGCGCCGGCGGGTTTCACGAGCCGGATGCGCGGTTCCGCCGCGAGCCACTCGCACACCTGATCGCGCCGGCGGCGATACTCGTCCAGCATGCCGGTCACGCATTCCTGCGGACCATTCAACGCGGCCGTGACGGCCTTTTGCGTAATCGAGCAGACGTTCGAGGTCGAGTGGCTCTGCAGGGCGTTGCACGCGTTGACGAGCGCCGCCGGCCCGACCCCCCAGCCGCAACGCCATCCCGTCATGGCATAGGCCTTCGACGCGGAGCCGCAGAGCACCGTGTGATCGCGCAGGCGCTCGAACAGGACGCCCGGCAGGTTGTGCGGGGTGGCGTCGTAGATCAATTTGTCGTAGCAGAGATCGAGCAGGACCCAGATCCCGCGCCGCGCCGCTTCGTCGGCAATCGCGGCGAGATCGGTTTCCGAGATCAACGCGCCGGTCGGGTTTCCCGGCGAATTGACGATGATGCCGCGCGTGCGCGGCGTGATGGCCGACAGAATCGGCTCGGCGCGCACGGTGAATCCGTCTTCCGCGTGGGTGTGCACGATGACGGGCGTGGCGTCGGCGAGCTTGATCTGCTCGACGAGCGTCGGCCATCCCGGCATGTGGGTGATGACCTCGTCGCCCGCCCCGAAGAGACACATCGCCGCGTTGTAGAGCGCCTGCTTGCCGCCGGCGCTGATAATCGTCTCCGACGGCGAGTAGTCGATCCCGTAATCGGTCCGATAGCGCGCGCAGACCGCCCGCTTCAGCTCGTCGGTGCCCGAGTTCGTCGTGTACTTCGTGAAGTTGGCGTCGATGGCCGCGTGAGCCGCGGCGCCGATGTGCTGTGGCGTCGGGAAATCCGGCTCCCCCGCCCCGAAGTCGATCACATCGACCCCCTGGGCCTTCAGCTTCAACGCCTCGGCGGCCACTTTCATCGTCGGCGATACGCCGATCCGCTTCGTACGATCTGCGAGCATAGCGTTCAGGCCCTCAAAGTTTCGCGCGCGAGCTTCTTGTCGCGCAGCCGCTTTTCCACGCTCTCGGGGACCAGTCCGTGGACCGATCCGCCGAGCGCGACCACTTCCTTTACCAGGCGCGAGCTGACGTACGTGTACGGCTCGGTTGGCATCATGAAGACGGTCTCGACGTCCGGGTTCAGCTTCCGGTTCATCAAGGCCATCTGCATTTCGAACTCGAAGTCGGACACGGCACGGAGCCCTTTCACGATTACGCCGGCGTGGCGCTTCCGAGCGTAATCGACCAGCAGCCCGTCGAACGTGTCCACTTCGACATTGGCGTTGCCGCGGAACGCCTCCTTCGCGATTTCGACGCGTTCGGGCACGGTGAAGAGCGGCGCCTTCTCCAGGTTGATGAGGACCGCGATCACGATGCGATCGAACAGCCGGGCGCCGCGCCGGATAATGTCCACGTGCCCGTTGGTGAGCGGATCGAACGAGCCCGGATAGATCGCCACCACGTTGTTCATGCGGGTTTCGCTCCGTTCTGGAGGTCCGCGGCGCGGTTGTAGAACGCGAGCGCGCTGTCACCGGACGTGAGCAGGCGCGTGCGAATCAACGTGCCCGTCGCTTCAGGGGCCACGTCGCGTTTCGCGTGTTCGACGACCAGCAGCGAGCGTTCTTCGACCAGTGGTTGCGCGGCGTCGAGGGCCGCCGACAATTCGGCGGCGCCGTACGGCGGATCGAGGAATATCACGTCGAACGCGCCCCCGGAGGGCGGCCGTTCGGTGCCCGCGAACCTCGCGCGGATAATAGCATAGCGCTCGCGGACCGCGCAGCGCAGCAGGTTCGCTTCGATCAATGCGACCGCGCGCGGATCGCGCTCGACGAAGGTCACGTGCGCCGCCCCGCGGCTCAACGCCTCGATGCCCACGGACCCCGTCCCGGCATAGCCGTCCAGCAGGCGCGCGCCCCCGATGCGCGGCGCCAGCACGTTGAAGAGCGTCTCGCGCAGCTTGTCCGACGTCGGGCGCAGCCCGTCCCACGTGGGGGCGTCGAGACGGCGGCCTTTGAGCGTGCCGGCGATGATTCGCATCAATATTCAGGCCGCCCTCATGCGGGATCTGTTGCGCAGTCCTTCAGGGCTGTTATCTCTACCCAATCCCCACCAACCCGAATCGCTGCTCCCAGCTCGTACGCACGAAGGCGGCGAGCGTCGCGGCCTGGCGCGCGTCGTCCAGGGCGGCGACCGCTTCGCGGCGCGCGGCCTCCATGAGCTGGTGATCGCGGACGAGGTCGCCGACGCGCAGCGTCGGCATGCCGGACTGGCGCGTGCCGAAGAAATCGCCGGGCCCGCGCAGCTCGAGGTCGCGTTCCGCGATCTCGAAGCCGTCGCTGGTCTCGGTGAGCGCCTTGAGGCGCGCACGGCCCTGTTCGGTCAGCGGGTATTGATAGAGGAGGATGCAGTACGACTGGTGCGGCCCGCGGCCGACGCGTCCCCGGAGCTGATGGAGCTGCGAGAGCCCGAACCGCTCCGCGTGCTCGACGAGCATCACCGCGGCGTTGGACACGTCCACGCCCACTTCGACCACGGTGGTGGAAACGAGCACGTCCACTTCGGCGCGCGCGAAGGCACCCATGACGCGTTCCTTCGCGTCCGGCTTCATCCGCCCATGCAGCAGCGCGACGCGGTAGCTCTGGAAGATGTCCTGCGCGAGATGATCCGCCATCTCGGTCGCCGCCTTGAGATCCACCTTCTCCGACTCTTCGACGAGCGGGTAGATGACGTACACCTGACGGCCCGACTCAATCTGACGCCGGATGAAGTCGTAGATCTCGTCGCGCCGCGACTCCGGTTTCGCGATGGTCTTGATCGGGTGACGCCCCGGCGGCATCTCGCGCATGACCGACACGTCGAGATCGCCATAGGTCGTGAGCGCCAGCGTCCGCGGAATTGGCGTGGCCGTCATGACCAGCACATCGGGGTGCATGCCTTTCGCGCGGAGCGTCGCGCGCTGGATCACGCCGAAGCGGTGCTGCTCGTCGATGATGACGAGGCCAAGCTCCTTGAAGCCCACCGGATCCTGCACGAGCGCGTGCGTGCCCACCGCCAGGTGTATCGATCCGGCCGCCAGCTCCGCCTGCATCTCCCGCCGTTTCTTCGCCGGCGTCGCCCCCGTCAGCAGCGCGATGCGGAAGCGGGAGGCCTCGAGAAGCCTGCGAATCGTGATGAAGTGCTGTTCCGCAAGGATTTCGGTCGGCGCCATGAAGGCGACCTGGAACCCGTTCTCCATCGCGACCAGCGCCGCCATCAACGCCACGATCGTCTTGCCGGAACCGACGTCCCCCTGCAGCAGGCGGTTCATGGGCTGAGGACGCTTCATGTCTTCGACAATCTCGGCGATGACTGTTTTCTGATCGCCCGTGAGCCGGAACGGCAGCACCTTGCGTGCCGATTCCCGGATACCGTCGGTGACGATCACCGAGCGTGCCTTTCGCTCGCCTTCGGACGTCCGCCGCCTGAGCACGAGCCCGAGCTGGAACAGGAAGAACTCCTCGAAGATCAGGCGCTGCTGCGCGGGAGACCGGAATCCGTTCAACAGTTCGACCGGCGTGCCGGCGGGCGGAAAGTGGACGTCGAGCAGCGCCGTGCGCCGATCGACGAGCGCCTGGCGCGCACGAACGTCGGCGGGCAGCAGCTCGGCGATCTCGGCGGGCAGCTGGGACAATGCCTGATGCACGATCGCGCGCTGCATCTTCGTCGTCAGGGTTCCGGTCTTTTCGTACACCGGCACGATGCGCCCGGTGTGCAGCGTCTCGTCCTCGGAATCGGATCCGCCCTCCCCGTCCGGATCGTGCTTGAGAATCTCGTACTGTGGATTCTGCATCTGCATCCCGTGCGGCGTGAGCTCGAGGCGGCCGAACAGGATGACGCGCTGGTGCGGATGGAACACGTCGTTCAGAAAGGGCTGGTTGAAAAAGACCGCGCGAAGCACACCGGTGGGATCGCGGACCAGCATCTCGAAGATCTTGAAGCGCGGCCGCCGGGTGGGCCGGATGCCGCAGCTCACGACCTCCCCCGCCACCGAAGCGGCCGTGGCCGGACGGAGCGACGCAATCGTCTGAAAGGTCCCGCGATCCTCGTAGCGTACGGGAAAGCGGTACAGAAGATCTTCGACCGTGGCAAGGCCGATGCGTTGAAGATCAGCCGCGCGCCTGGGGCCGACGCCTTTGAGGTACTGCAGGGGCGTATCGAGGGCGATCATCGCGGCGGAAAACGGGGACCCGGACACCTAAAACTGAACACCTACAACCCAAAACCCCACTCCTATTGCACGACCGTGGACGTGCCCGAACCGACGCGGATTTCACGGATGCGCGCCGGCAATTCGAACGGCGCGTCCATGTTGATGCCGCTTGGATTCTCGGGGCTCCGCGAATAGTAGGTGACCAGTTCCTGCAGCACGGCCTTCGGGACCGTGACGCCGGAGATGTCGGCCGACTCGAGCTGGAACTGTCCCTTGCCGTCCTTCGTCGTGAGCCGGCCCACGGCCGTGACTGGCATGCGTCCGCTGAGGTAGCCGATCGGGTCGAGCCACCCGCGCTGTTTCTGCTTGCGGACCGCGTCGAGATCGACGACCGCCCGGCCGGACACGCGGCCCTCGCCGACAGCACTCAGTGCGGGTTCGACGATGCCGACCGGGATCTGGTCGGCCGCCAGATAATGCAGGTATGAATTGACTTCGGTGTCGCTCACCGGCGTCGCGCGCGTCTGTGCGGACTTCGCGCCCGGCGTGTTGCCAAACGACACGATCTTCGTCAGCTTCGACTGAAAGCGCTCAGCCTCCTGCTTCGACAGTTTCCCCTGCGCCACGAGCGGCGCGAGGCTGAGAAGAACGCCGAGCAGCAGCATTGAGGAACACCTGCGCATAGATCGATTGTAACAGGGGAATGGGGCTCAGGGCAGGGTACAGGTGGGCACGGGGTACAGGTCGGCAGGGGACTACTGCCCCCGTCCCCGGCGTCCAGCCGCGCCCTGCCGGGCGCGCATGAGCAGATCCAGCTTCCGTCGTTCGAGCTGATATTCGAATATGCGGAAACGCGCCTGCTGACGGACGTCGAGCACCTCATCCAGCGATTCGTAGGCGCGACGGAGCTCAAGCGCCGAACGGTCGTCGAGCTCGCGGAGCGCCCTGAGGCGGTCCAGAATGGCGGCTTCCTCCGACGGAGGAGTCACCGGCGGCCCGGCGAGGCGTCTCAGCTCCTGGACGATCTGGTTGTGGGCCTGCTGATTCCTGCGCCGGGTCTGCTGGAGCGTCTTCAAGCGGCCCACGAACGGACCGTATTGGGCATCGGTCAATTCGAGCGCGTCCTGCGCCTGGACCACGGCGTAGGCGTCCAGCATCGCGACGACTTCCCCCGGAGACAAGACGCGATTCGCCCGCCGTTCCGCCGCCGGACCGGCCGATGCCTGGGCGGACACCGCCCCGGAGCCGCTCAATCCGACGGTCGCGGACAGGAAAACGACGAGCAGCGATCCAATCATCGTGGTCAGACTCCGTTGCGCTTCAGCGCTTCATCGATCAGCCGTCCAAGCTCGAAGCGCTCGTCGGCCGTCAGCTCCAGCGCGACGCCTTCGGCGGCCCCGGGGCGTGCATCGAGCCCTTCCGCATGCGCATCGTCCCAGCCGAGATCCTGGGCCGCCGTGCGGACGACCGCCCACGCCTCGTCCGCCTCGACATCGTCTGGGATCAGAAATGCGGACGGATCGGTTCCCGTCGCGTCCACGACCGGAACGGCCACCGCTACCGGCCCAGGGGCGTGAAGTGGTGTGCGCCAGACGACGGTCATCATAATCACCACCGCCATCGTCGCCGCGGCCACCCACGTGGCAAACCACCGAGTGCCCGCTTGTGAAGCCGTTCCGGGCACTTCATCCCGTACGGCGTCGCTCACACGCGCCGCAAAATGATCCCAGAACAACGGCGACGGCTCCGGCGCGTGGTCGGCCTGCGCGAGCGCGCGCACCGTACGGAGCACGTCCGCTTCTGCGCGGCAGGTCTCGCACGTCTCGACGTGCCGGCGGTGATCCTGGGACAGCGCGGGCGACGCCTCGACGTAATCGACGAGTTCGGTGCGACCGAGATGTGTCATGAGCGGACCCGCAGCAGCTTTCTCAAATTAGCGAGCGCATGAAAGAAATTCGCTTTCGCGGCGCCGACCGAGCTGCCGACGATCTCGGCGATCTGCTCGTGGGGCAGCTCGTGATACACGCGGAGGATGAGCGTTGCGCGCTGTTTCTTCGGCAGCCGGGCGATCGCGGCGCGCACCTCGACCGCCCGTTCCGCTCGAAGGAGCGTGGTGTCCGCCCGTTCGATTCGATGGTCCGTGTGGTCTGCGAACTCAAGCGCCGCCAGCTTCGGCGCGCGCAGCGCGGCGCGGTTCAGGCACACGTTGACAGCGATCCGGTAGAGCCACGTGCCGAAGGCCGACCGCCCCTTGAAACTGTTGAGGCCTCGGTACGCACGGACGAACGCGTCCTGCGCGAGATCGCTGGCGTCTTCGTGATTGCCGGCAAATCGGTAGCACAACTGATACACGTGGCGCTGATGCCGCTGAACGAGGGCGTCGAACGCCTCGCGTCGTCCCGCGAGACACGCCTCGACGAGGGCCACGTCGTCGTCCGCCGCGTTTACGTCGAGCCTTGTGGATGACGGCCGCGCTTCGTCAGAGCGGTCTCGCGCCACGCACACCTTCCAGTCCCGGCCACCCGTCCCGGGGTATGTCCGATCGACCGCGCTGTTGGCACACACTCGTCATTTAGACCGCCACGCCCAGGCGAAAGGTAAAGCGGCCCATGGCTTATCGTTGACTTTCGCTTTTCCTTTGCATATAGTGCCGCGCATGCTGCCACTTACGAAACGTCAGCGCGAGATCCTCGATTTCCTGAACGATTTCATCCAGCAACACGGCTATGCGCCTAGCCTCGAGGAAATCGGGCGGCGTTTCGGCCTGTCGTCGCTGGCGACGGTGCACAAGCACCTCACGAA
Source organism: Acidobacteriota bacterium (assembly GCA_031404215.1). Classification (GTDB taxonomy): domain Bacteria; phylum Acidobacteriota; class Vicinamibacteria; order Vicinamibacterales; family 2-12-FULL-66-21; genus JALZOC01. The sequence goes on along the minus strand of JANNHC010000525.1, from coordinate 1,186 downwards.
TCTCCAGGAAAAAGGATTTATCAAGCGCGCCTGGAACCGGAGCCGCTCGGTCGAGGTCGTCCCCGCGCGGCTCGGCAGCCGTGCGGTCGAACTCCCCATGCTCGGCTACGTGGCCGCCGGCTCCCCCATCGAGGCGGTCGTCGGCAGCGAAACCATCGCCGTTCCCGAAGATCTTGTCGGCAAGCGCGATACGTACGTGCTGCGGGTCAAGGGAGACTCGATGATCGACGAGCAGATTCGCGATGGCGACTTCGTGATTGTCGAGGATCGGCGGACGGCAGACAACGGCGAAATGGTGATCGCCCTCCTCCAGGGATCCGACGTCACGCTGAAGAAACTCTATCGAGAGAATGGACAGATTCGGCTGCAACCCGCCAACCCCGCGATGGCGCCAATCTTTGCAACTCCGGACCAGGTCCAAGTCCAGGGCGTCGTCGTCGGCGTGATGAGGAAATACTAGCTATTTAGCTGAAGTTCCCGCGTCTCAAAGTGCAAAGTGCTAGAGTTTCATCCCAGGGCTCTCTTCCGACCACTTTGCAAACTTGGGAACTTTCCTCATGAACGAGCGCAAGCAGATCAACTTCACGATCGTCCCCGACGACACGGCGGATCTTCCGCGTACCTACGCGAACTTCTGCGCGATCTCTCACACGCCGTTCGACTTCACGCTCGCGTTCTGCGAAGTGCTTCCGCTGTCCGAAAAGGATATCCAGGCGGCTGAGGCCCAGCACGTGGTTCGGGCGCCTGTACGATCCAAAGTCGTCGTGCCACTCCAGGTCGTGCCCAACCTGATTGCCGCGCTCCAGGAGCACATGCGGGTCTATTCGGAGTCCACCGGTCAGAGCTGGGACAATAAGGGACCGGTCCACTAAGCTAAGGGCTCACGACTCAGGTTGGGCTGGTTCGATCTCTCGTCCGACACAAATTCACCTCCCACACGTCTAGACCGGGCCTGGCGGCGTTTGTTTGTACAATCATCGAATGCCCAGGGCGGCAGTACTCAAGCCATCCAAATCGTCACGGGAGACTCGCGCGGTCATGGCGAGGCTCGGGGCGCAGCACCCGAACGCCGACACCGAACTTCAGTACTCCAATCCGTACGAGCTGCTCGTCGCGACGATCCTCTCCGCCCAATGCACCGATGCACGCGTGAACCAGGTCACGCCTGCTCTCTTCAAGCGTTATC